>DAIEML010000174.1 GCA_027349615.1 Ignavibacteriales bacterium
TGTTATCTCGGTAATTTGCTTTGCATGCGGTTGGTTTATAAACAAAACCTTAGGTTGGCGCTATGGCGGCAAAATTGTTTTCGCAATGATTATTGCAGTTACAATAATCAGTGTTCTTATGATTTCATTTTTCAGAGATTATTTTGCGGCAAATGAATTGTTAACTGAGAATTTAATCCTTTACAGCCTTCGAGATATTACACTTGGCGCAATGGCATTTTTCGGAATGGCTGTTGTTGAAGTTTTAACTTATCAAAGAGATTCATTGGTGCTTAAAGAAAAACTTAAGACTTATGAAGATCTTGTGAAAGATGCAAAGAAAGAAGCTGAACTGGAAATTAGAGAAGCAAAAGTTACAGCACAAAAAATTGTTAACGATGCTGAATTGAGCGCAAAAAATACTTTCTTGAAAAAAGAAAGAATTGAAAAAGAATTGAAAGAATTTATCCAAGCTGAAAAAGAATTAATTAAAAGATATGAAAATATCGGATAGCTGATAAACTAAAATTATTAGTCCACTTAAAAATTATTGTTGAAATGTTCAAGCAAAATTTAGAAAAAATAAATTACCCGGAAATTGAAGAAAAGATTCTAAAGTTCTGGCACGAAAATAAAATTTTTGAAAAAAGTATTTCATCAAGAGATGAATCTAAACCATTTACTTTTTATGAAGGTCCGCCGACAGCCAACGGCAAGCCCGGCATTCATCATGTTATGGCGAGAACTTTAAAAGATTTAGTTTGCCGGTACAAAACACTTCAAGGATTTCGTGTCGAAAGAAAAGCCGGATGGGATACTCACGGCTTGCCTGTTGAAATTGAAGTTGAGAAAAAAATCGGTATAAAACATAAGAGCGAAGTTCTTGAGTACGGCGTAGAAAAATATAACCAAGCCTGCCGCGATTCGGTATTCACTTATCTTGACCTTTGGGAAAAGATGACGACGCGAATGGGTTATTGGATTGACCTCGATACCGCGTACATAACTTTAAAGAATGAATATATTGAATCAGTTTGGTGGGCTCTAAAAACTCTTTTTGATAAAGGATTAATTTACAAAGATTATAAAATCGTTCCGCAAGATCCTAAATCAGAAACAGTTCTTTCATCTCACGAGCTTGCTCTTGGCTACCGCGAAACAAAAGATCCATCGGTTTATGTCTTTTTCAAAATTAAAAATAAAGATGAATATTTTCTGGTTTGGACAACAACTCCGTGGACGCTCATTTCAAACGTTGCTCTTGCTGTCGGAAAAGATGTTGATTATGTGAAGATTAATCATAAAGATAAAAAAATAATTCTTGCCAAAGAGCGATTATCGGTTATTGATAGTGAATATGAAATTCTTGAAGAAATAAAAGGAGAAAAGCTTGAAGGAACTGAGTACGAACAGCTTTTTAATTATATAAAAGTAATTGGTAATCCTGCCTTCAAAGATAAGAAAGCATTCTCTGTTTGTCTTGGCGATTTTGTGAGCACTGAAGATGGTTCCGGTATTGTTCATATTGCGCCGGCATTTGGTGCTGATGACTATGAACTTTCCAAAAAATATAATCTACCGATGCTTCAGCCGGTTACTCGGGGCGGTTTATTTACTCCTGAAGTTACAGACTTTGCGGGACAGTTTGTGAAAGATGCCGACAAAGGCATCATCCAAAAGATGAAGGAAGAAGGCACGCTTTATAGAAAAGAAACTATAACTCACTCTTATCCATTTAGCTGGCGACATGAAAATGTTCCGGTAATTTATTATGCACGTGAATCCTGGTTCATCAGAACTACTTCAATTGCTGATCGAATGGTTGAACTTAACAAAACAATAAACTGGCAGCCGCCTGAAGTTGGCGCCGGAAGATTCGGTAACTGGCTGGAGGAAAATAAAGATTGGGCTTTATCGCGCGATAGATTTTGGGCGACTCCGCTTCCGATTTGGTTGAATGAAGAAGGTGATACGATTGCCGTTGGAAGCATTGAAGAATTGAAAGCAGGATTCATCGAAGAAAACGGAAAAAGAATATCAGTTAGAGATATTGAAAACATTGATCTTCACAAACCATTTGTTGATAAAATTCTTTTTGAAAAAAATGGAAAGATTTATAAACGAACTCCGGAATTAATTGACGTTTGGTTCGATTCCGGTTCTATGCCGTTTGCACAATATCATTATCCGTTTGAAAACAAAGAATGGTTTGAGAATCATTCCTTCCCGGATGACTTTATCTGCGAAGGAATTGATCAAACACGCGGATGGTTTTATACTCTTCATGCAATTGCGACAATGCTTTTTGATAATGTTGCATTCAAAAATATAATTGTTAATGAACTAATTCTTGACAAAACCGGATTGAAAATGTCCAAGTCAAGAGGCAACACTGTTGATCCGTTTGTTCTTTTTGATAAGTACGGTGCCGATGCGACCAGATGGTATTTAGTTACTAACAGCCCGCCATGGCGACCAACTTTATTTGATGAGGAAGGATTAGTTGAAGTTCAAAGGAAATTTTTTGGAACGCTGCTTAATACCTATTCTTTCTTCGCTTTGTATGCTAACATTGATGAATTTGAATTTAAAGAAAAACCAGTTGCATATGAAAAACGACCGGAGATAGACCGCTGGATTATTTCCAAATTAAATTCTTTGGTAGTTGATTATGAAAAAATGATGGATGAATATGATGTGACAAAAGCAGCGCGTGCGGTTTCCGATTTTACGATCGATCATCTTTCAAACTGGTACGTAAGAAGGTGCAGAAGACGATTCTGGAAATCCGAAATGAATGAGAATAAACTTTCTGCATACCAAACATTGTATGAATGTTTAATTGTCATTGCGAAACTGACTTCACCATTTGCGCCTTTTATTTCGGAAGAATTGTTTCAAAACTTGAATTCGGTTACAAAAAATGAGATGTTTGCTTCGGTTCATTTGGCGGAATTTCCAAAACCAACTTATTTTGAAAAAGAATTAGAAGATAAAATGGAAATTGCGCAGAAAGTTGTATATCTTACACGGTCGATGCGGGCAAAAAACAATCTGAAAGTTAGGCAGCCACTTTTAAAATTAATGGTAGTAGTTGATAAAGAAAAAAGAGAATCACTTAGAATGATGAAAGATGTTGTTCTTGATGAAGTGAACATAAAAGAATTGATCGTTCTTAATGATGATTCTGAAATTGTAAATAAGTCTGCTAAAGCAAACTTTAAATCGATTGGGCCGAAGTTTGGGAAGAAAGTAAACCCTGTTGCGAACGCAATTAAATCTTTTGGCAAAAAAGAAATTTCAATAGTTGAAAACGGTGAACCAGTAAAAATTAATATTGATGGTGAAGAAATTATATTGACAAAAGACGATGTGGAAATAATAAGTTCAGAAATTACCGGCTGGCTGGTAGAAACACAAGAAGGTGTAACCGTTGCTCTTGATACTGAACTTAATGATAATCTAATTGCAGAAGGTTTAGCCAGAGAATTTGTAAATCGAGTTCAGAACATGAGGAAAGACGCAGGATTTGAAGTTACAGATAGAATAAAAATTAAATATAACGGAAGCGGCAATCTTGTTGAATCAATAAAATCATTTAGCGAATATATCTCCAATGAAACTCTTGCTGAAGAAATGAAAAATGAAAATAAATTCGGCGGAGGCTTTAACCAAAATTGGAAAATTGGAGAGTATGATTGCTTAATTCAAATTGAAAAGGTGAATCCCTAATTAAAGGAGACCATAATATGGCAAAAAAATCAACCACACATAAAACTGCAGCAAAACAATCAATCAAAAAAACTGCAAAAACAAAACCTGTTAACAAGAAAAAAAATACTGTAGTAGTAAAAAAAGCCGCAGTAAAATCCGCCGCAAAAAAAATTGTTAAAAAAGCTGATTCAACAAAGAAGGCCGCTAATGCTAAGAAAATAATTAAACTGAAAACCACAGAAAAAAAGACAGGAAAAAAGACAAAAATGCCGAGACTGAAGACTGTACATGAAAAAGTTCATGCTGAAAATCATGCTGTATCAAATGCAACTGAAGAACATCCAAAACCAATAACTAAAATTAAAGGGTACGGACAAAAAGATCTGGAACACTTTAGACAAATTATTTTAGCCAAACGTGATGAGATTATTGAGCAGCTCCAAAATTTAAAAGAACAAATGCTGGATCCTACAACAGGAGAATATATAAATGAAAATTCACCTTATTCTTTACACATGGCTGAACAGGGAACCGATGCCATGGAAAGAGAAAAAACATTTTTATACGCTCAGAGAGAAAATAAATTTCTTGGTTATCTTGAAGACGCTTTGAAGAGAATAGATGCAGGAACTTATGGAATTTGTATCGAATGTATTGACGAGCCGCAGCACTTATGCGACACATGCCCACTAATACCAAAAGCAAGATTGGAAGCTGTACCGCATAGTCAATTATGCTTGCCAATTAAGCAAAGACAGGAAAAAAGATAACAGTAAAACCGTTTTGATAAATTGTCAGAAAGATATTTCTAATTTTTTAAGGCATGGAGATTTAAAGTGAGAGTATTATTTATCTCTTTTGCCGTAATTTTGATAGATCAGATTTCTAAATTATATGTAAAAGGAATTAGCATATCTTTCCTCAATCTAAATTTCAGCGGAATGTACGTTGGTCAAAGGATTCCAATTATTGGAGATTTTTTTAACATAACTTTTGTAGAAAATCCTGGAATTGCCTTCGGTATAGATTTCGGAAATTCATTTAAATTGCTCATCTCAATTTTTTCAATTGCTGCAAGCGGATTACTTTTATTTTACCTTTATAAAAGCAGAAAGAAAATATTAATTTTAAGATTATCACTTGCACTTATAGATCG
>DAIEML010000175.1 GCA_027349615.1 Ignavibacteriales bacterium
CATTCCTGCAATGTGTTTTTTTATAATTTGATATACAAAATTGGAATGACAAATTGGGATGAATATGCTAAGAAATTTGGTTTCGGACAGATTACTCATATTGATATTGGTGATGAAGTAAAAGGTTTTATTCCAACACCTGAATATTATCAAAAACTTTATGGCCCTGATTGGCCAAAAAGTATAATGGCTAGCTTAGGAATTGGGCAAGGGGAAGTTAACGTTACGCCAATACAATTAGCACAATATGTATCGTTAATTGCAAATGATGGTGTTACATATACGCCTCACCTTGTCAGAGGATATTTAACTAATGATTCAAAAAAATTAGTTCCTTTCAGTTATAAGAAGATTGATGTTGGAATTGACAGCAGTATTTTCAACATTGTTAAAGAAGGTATGTTTTTGGTTGTAAACGGTTCCGGAACCGCAGCAAGTATCAGATCTAAAGATATTCTAATTGCAGGCAAAACTGGGACTGCACAAAATCCACACGGTAAAAATCATGCTTTGTTTATAGGATTTGCACCATTTGACAATCCCAAAATTGCGGTTGCAGTATTTGTTGAAAACGTTGGTTTTGGTGCAACTTATGCAGCTCCAATTGCTAAAAAAATGATTGATGCATATTTGTTAAAAGATAAAATTAAAAAAGATAATAGTCCCAAAGTAAGTGATATCAAAAATAAATTGATTGGAGAATCACTTGCGAATTGACTACAAACTAAAAGATAAATTTGATCTCGGATTACTTATTCCAGTAATAATTTTATTCTGTATTGGATTATTAGCAATTTACAGTTCAACATTAAATAATCCGCACGCCTCCGGTAACTTTCATAAACAATTAATTTGGGGAATAGTTTCGTTCATCATTTTTTTTGTAGTTTATTCTGTTCCTACAAATACTTTTAAAACATTGGCATTACCGACTTATTTAATATCGATATTATTTTTGATTGCAGTCTTAGTGATTGGCAAAAGAATTTCTGGTCAAAAAAGCTGGCTTGGGTTAGAAGGATTAGGATTTCAGCCATCAGAATTAACTAAGCTTGCAACTGTTTTGCTAATGTCATCATTTCTCAGCAGAAAATCTGGAGATATAGATTCATTTAAAGATATTTTTATTTCTTTAGCAATAGGATTTTTTCCTGTAATCTTAATAATGCTAGAACCTGATTTAGGAACTTCGTTTGTATTTTTCGGTTTGATACTTGCAATACTTTTCTGGAGAGGAATAAGTCTTTTCGGCCTTTTTGTTGTTCTTTCACCGGGAATACTTGCGGTCTCGTCTTTGTTTGGTACTTTATATTTTATTTTCGGACTAGTATTTGTTATAGTCAGTTTGATATTATTTAAGAAAGATATTTTCTTCAGTGGATCTATTTTGGCTCTTAACCTTGCTGCCGGATTTTTTACGAATTATGTTTATAAAGCCTTAAGCATTCATCAACAAACAAGGATAAGATCATTTATTAATCCTTCCGCTGATCCACTTGGAGCCGGCTATAACGCAATTCAAGCTAAAGTTGCAATTGGATCGGGAGGTTTATTGGGGAAAGGATTTTTAGCCGGAAGCCAAACTCAGCTGCAATTTATTCCTGAACAATGGACAGATTTTATTTATTGTGTAATCGGAGAGGAATTTGGTTTTATAGGAACAATGATTACACTTGGACTTTTTCTTTATCTTTTTATCCGACTTTTAAGATTAGCATCATCAGCCAAAGATGAATTTTTAAGCCTTACGTTAATTGGAATATTATCAATTTATTTTATTCATTTTATAATAAACGTTGGAATGGTTGTCGGTATTATGCCTGTAATTGGATTGCCTTTACCGTTTGTTAGTTACGGCGGAAGCTCTCTTTTATTAAATATGGTTATGCTTGGAATTGCAGCTAATGTTTATCGTACAAGAAAAAATTATGCTTAAATAAAGTATATAATTAATTAACATTTCTTTAAAGTATTTTAAGTATGAAAGCCATTGATAAATTACAGATTAAGAATAAAGAAGGTAAATTTATTTGTGTAGGACTCGATTCAGATATTTCAAAAATACCTCGTCATCTTCACAAGTTTTCTAATCCTATTTTAGAATTCAATAAATTAATAATAGAATCATGTTCCGAATATGCGGCAGCTTTTAAATTTAATTTCGCATTTTATGAAAGAGACGGATTTAAGTTAATAGATACAATAAGAGAATCATTATTACAAATACCAAAAGATATATTAGTAATTGCTGATGCAAAAAGAGGCGATATTGGAAATACTTCAGAAATGTATTCAAAAGCAATATTAGACGATTTAAATTTTGATTCGATTACAGTTAATCCTTATATGGGAGAAGACTCAGTTTCACCGTTTTTACAAAATCAAGATAAATTAACTTTTATTCTTGCGCTAACTTCAAATCCGGGTGCCAAAGATTTTGAAAAGTTGAAATTAGAAAATGGGAAATATTTATTTCAACATGTAATTGAAAAAATTAATATTTGGAATCATAAAAAAAATTGCGGAATTGTTTTCGGAGCTACAAATACAAATGAATTGAAAGAAAATTTAATACTCTTTGGCGATCTTCCAGTCCTTTTACCTGGAATTGGAGCACAAGGCGGAAGTTTAACGGAAGTTATTTCGACGTTCATGAATGCAAAGAGAAAAGATTATTTGATTAACGTAAGTCGTAGTTTAATTTATAAATCAGATGAAATTGATTTTGCAGAACAATCAAAAAAAGAAATTATTAACCTCAACAATCAAATAGAAAAACTTTATAATAAAGAAAATAATAATTAAGTTTATTTATCATTATTTACTATTATATTATATAAGATAATTTTAATTAAAAGGGAAGTTCAGTGAATAGATTGAAACGTGCAGAAATTTTTGAAAAGTTGCTTCCGCTAAAAGGTGATGAAATTCCTCAAGCACTTTTTCCTGATATTTACGAAATTGAAAAACTAAAACTAGAAATTGATTTGCCGGTTTTAGTTTTCGAAAATTTACAAGCTGCACAGCTTATAAATAAGAATTTAACGAATGTAATTGTAAATGTTCCAGCAGTAATGAAACCAGTCGACGTATTCCTTTTTATAAATCATAAGAAATTTGACATGTATTATAAAGCTTGTGAAGGTATTTATAATTTTAAATATGTCCCGATAAATCTAGGAGAAAATTTATTGGAAGCATTTTACCGGCTTGGAAATAAAAAATCTTTATCTATATATTCTATTATTCAAAAGAAAAAAAGCGGGAAACAAAATGAAAAACTCTCAAAACATTAATGAAAAATTCATTTATGAAATTTGGAAAAACCAAAATTTTATTAAAGAATTATTAACGAAAGACGGACAATCGATCGAGGTTCTTAATATTGGTTTTGAAAATAAAGAATTGAGCGGGCCCGATTTTAAGAATGCCCGGATTAAAATCGGTAATATAACTTTTACCGGAGATGTAGAAATTGATATTGATTATTCGGATTGGAAATCGCATGGGCATAATTTAAATAAAAAATATAATTCAGTAATTCTTCATGCGATAATTAATAATAGCGACCGGGGCTATGTATATACTTCAGAAGGCAGAAAAATTCCTTCCATTTCAATCGTCGATTTTTTAAAAGTAGATTTAGCTGAGAGCATTAAATCTGCAATAGTTACTGAAAGCAAAAAAAGAATTAATAAAATGCCATGTATGGACGGCATTATTGAATTAAATGAAAATGAAAAAATAAATTTTGTGTATGACCTTGGGATAAAAAGATTTAAAAATAAGAAAGAAAAATTTTTTGATAGACTAAAAGAACTAATTTATATAGAACAACAGAATATAAAAGAACCAGTTGTTAGATATGAATTAGATGAAAAATTTTATAATAAAAAATTTATTCAATCTGATTTTAATAATCATAATATATGGCAGCAATTGATATATGAATCAACATTTGAGGCGCTGGGGTATTCAAAGAATAAAGAAATTATGAAATCCTTAGCTAAAAATGTTGAGATTAAATTTTTTAATTCTTTATCCGACAAAGATTTTATCCTTGAAGCTGAATCGGCTTTATTCAACATTAGCGGGTTAATGCCTGATGTTATAAACTTACCGGATGAAGAAACTTCATCTTATACAAAAAAACTTTTTGAAAATTGGAATATTATTAAAAGCAAGTATGATGGAATTAAATTTAATGCTGCTCAATGGCATTTCTTTAAATTAAGACCTCAAAATTTTCCTACGGTAAGGTTAGCTGGAGGAACTAGGATCTTAAAAAAGATTGTTAAAGAAAATTTAATTGGGAAAATAATAAATTCAATATCGCATATTAATAATGAAAAAGAGATTGTAAATTATTTGCGTACTTTATTTATCATTAAGAGCGATGGATTTTGGAAAGACCATTATGTTTTTGATCAACCAGCAAATTCTCCGATTAATTATTTTATCGGTTCATCTAGGGCAGATGAAATTTTAGTAAATATAATTTTACCGGTAATAACTTTATATTTTGAAATTTTTAGTAAAAAAGAATTAAGCCAAAAAACTGTGAAGATATTTCTAAATTTTTATCAAAACAGCGAGAATAATCTCGTTAATGAAGTTTCAGAAACACTATCGCTTAATGACGCTTGGAAAAGAAGCGTATTATATCAAGGAATGATTGAGCTATTTAGAAATTTCTGTTCAAGAGATAAATGTAAAGAATGTTATATTGGACAAAAAATTTTCGGTTAAAACAAAATTGAAAATTTCAGTTACTGCTTGTTAATC
>DAIEML010000176.1 GCA_027349615.1 Ignavibacteriales bacterium
GTCCCGCAGAAAATTTATTTGAAATTTTATAAGAATAACCCAAGCCGAATAATTCTTTATAAGTGAATTTAGAATCTAATTGCTGCGAAGTTGAATCCTGCAAAACAATTGATTGACCGTTATTAAAAATAAATTCTTTTTGATAGCCGGGAGTATATCTGACAGAAATAAAATGATTACCAAGTCTTTTTGATAAAGAGAGCAAATATAAATTTGAAGTAGTGCTAGAAGAAAATTCACCTCCATAAGAAAGAGTTAATCCCCAATCTTTTAAAGAAGAATAATTTGAAGGATTACTTTCAAAACTATTCATCAAAGAAGAATTGTTAAATCCTGGAAACCAATATCCTGTAAACTCAAAAGAGCTTTGTGCTGATATCTTAGCTGACATAGACAACACAATTATTATTAAAATTTTGTAAAAATTTTTTCTCAAGGAATATCTAGAGTTATGCTATGGATGCTTTGTGATAAAACAAATAAATCATTCCCGCTTCCGGTAAAGTGGATTTGATATTTTCGAACAAAGGTTAAAACCAACTTATTAAATTTACTTTGCGGAATTTCGTTTACCAGCCTTGCCGGAATTAATAATTTCCCTGTATCTCGTGTTTTCATCTTATATAGCGGCAATATTGAATAAGTTCCATCAGAGTTTTTAGCTGTTGTAATTGCGCCAAGAATTATCTCGATGCTGTCATTTGGATTTCCTTTATCCCAATTTAAAAGGCAATTTAGTGTTTTATTTCTAATGTTTCCTGATAAAATAACTTTACCAATTATTTCTTTGGGAGTCGGAATATCAAAATTAACAGCATGCCCTTGCATTGGAATAAATTGGAAATTTATTGATGAATTATAATCAAAATTAAACTGTCCCATCATTCCGCGAGTTAAAGCGAACATATTACCCAAATTTGTATCTGCATGCATTCCATGATTATTAAAACGAATTCTGTATGGAATAGTCATTGCTAAAATATTATTAAATTTAACTCTTCCCGGTGTTACGGTCTGATATCCAATTAATCTTCCGCCAGGTTCTCTTATTGGCATATTTCGATTGTAAAAAATTGCCTGAGCAAATGAAATTTTGGTTGTAATATTATTTATAGTTGTCTTTATGCCGCTAACATTAATAATATTGGAATAATTCATCAATGGATTTGCAACTCCGGTGGTATCAAATCCATTATTATAATATTCGTCTGTCGGATCTTTTGTAACGACTTCCACCTGGATTTGATTTTGAACAGAGGGGTTATCCTGAACCAATTCGGTTGGAGCCGGGTTGTTGCAGCTATTTAATAATATTCCGCATGTTAAGAGGCATAAACAATATAAAATTCTAAACAACTTTTTCATTTTATAAACTTAATATCGAGATAATTTATTTGCAATCTATTTTATTTGCATCATCCAGCATTTTAATAATGCTCTAGAAATTTAAAATACAAATCTCTCCGTCTTCAACGGAGAGATTATAAATAAAATTTTTATTCAAAAAATATTTTTTATCTTTGAACATAATATGGAACGCCCCACGTATTTGATTCTACCGGAGTAGAATCATCCGATATAACTTGTTTTGCAAAAACATTTATTACAGCATGGAAATAACCCGGCCAAGTATGAGTAACAAAACTTTGCTCATAAACTTTTGTATAAACATTTCCAGTTTGAGTTGATGAGACTAAATCAAATTTAATTTTTTCTCGATGTAATCCATTCATGTCACCGCCATGAGTCAGCGTAACAAAATCAGTATCTGCATATGCACTTGTAACATTTAATTGAATCGTAACTCTTTGTCCGCTTCTGAAATGCGGAACTTGTTTCCATCTTCCTTGGCCTAAATCTAAATAATAATCATTCGGGTCATTTATTATTAATATTTCTCCGTTTGGCATAGTAACAGTCATTTGTGTTATATTAACATTAGAGTTTAATGTCCCGCCTTCCGGTAATGAAACAGCAATTACTTTCCAATCGAAATTAGCGGTATCAAGAGGATTGTTATTCTTATTCAGTAAAACTACTTTTCTAGTAATTACAGTAGTAAATGGTTTTTGAATTATTGTGTCTTGAGTGTGAGAAGTTGAATCATACGATGCCGCAATATATAAAACTCCTTCAAATGTTCTTGAATAAGTTCCATAAGCAGTGTCGCCAATCATTGTATAAGTAAAATTTGTTGAAACAACTCTCATTTTTTGACCAACACGCAATGGATAAATTGCGACTGCAGTTTTACCAACCAAACTCATAGCAGATTCTTCATTATAATTGAAATCAAATGAAGTAACAGCAGAATCACCTTCTACAACTTTTAATAAAGCCTGTTGCGTAGTGCTGCTTTGTACGCTTGCTGGACCGGTTGGTAAATTTTTACATCCCACAACAAGCATTAACACTGCTGAGGTTAAAATTACAGCTAAGTTTTTTAGCCTAAGCCATTTGCTTTTCATACATTTATCCTTTCATACATTTATTGTAAAAACTCTTTACCTTTAATTAGATACTTAACTTAGCTGATAACAATTATGCCAATTGGTTTATTTGCTTCAAAATATTATTTTATATTGAATTACAATTTTTTCATATAAGTAAGTAATACCTGGAAATTCAATTATAATGCCTGATGAATATTATTCAGGCAAAAAGATATTAAATAATTCATATTTGTTTTTTATTGGTCGATCATTATATATTATAATTTATATTAGAAAGGAGTAATTAATATGTTCAAAGAATTTCGGGATTTTGCAATTAAGGGAAATGTTCTTGACATGGCTGTTGGTATTATTATAGGCGCTGCGTTTGGGACGATTGTAAAATCTTTGGTAAGTGATGTTTTAATGCCTCCGTTAGGTTTGCTTGTAGGTAATGTTGACTTTTCAGAATTATTTATAGTCCTAAAATCAGGTGCTAAATTTGCCGGGCCATATACAAATTTAAAAGAAGCTTCTGCGTCCGGTGCAGTAACTTTAAATTATGGATTATTCATCAACAGTGTTGTTAGTTTTTTTATAATTGCGGTTTGCGTTTTCATTGTAGTAAAAATGTTTCAGAAATTAAGGATGAGAGAAGAAACTATTTCTATAACTGAGCCAGAAAGTAAAGAATGCCCGTATTGTTTATCTAAAATTTCTGCAAAAGCAACTATATGCGCTTATTGTACTTCACATCTTTCATGATGAATTTTATTAAAAATTTAGAATACAAAATGAAATTAAAAATAATTCCATGTCTTATTTTTCTTATAATATTTTCTGTTAATAATTATTCACAGAAAAAAAATAATAGAACTTTATTTCAAACTTCTCCAATAATTTCTCTTTTAAATGGTGTAATGAACGACAGTATAACAATTGGTGAAATTACAAAGTATGGTGATTTTGGCCTTGGTACTTTTAACGGAGTTGATGGCGAAATGGTTGTGTTAAATAAAAGAGTTTATCGAGTAGATTATAATGGAAAGGTTAACAAGCCATTGAGCACAGAAAAAACACCGTTTGCGTCCGTAACTTTTTTCCATTCAGATAAATCTTTTAAATTGAACGAAGGAATGAACTTTAAAAAATTTATCAAAACACTTGATGAAAACATTTCATCAAATAATTTAATTTATGCAATTAAAGTTACTGGCAGCTTCGTTAGCATGGAAACAAGAAGCGAATCAAAACAAACTAAGCCATATTCAAATCTTGCTGATGTCCTAAAGAATCAATCTGTTTTTAAATTTCGAAATATTGACGGCACTTTGGTTGGATTTAAATTCCCTAATTATATGAATGGTGTAAATGTACCTGGCTATCATTTCCATTTTCTATCATCAGATAAAAAATCTGGCGGACATGTTTTAGATTTTACATCCGGAAATCTTACAGTAGAAATTGAAACAATAAATAATTTTGAAATGAGTTTTCCTAAAACTAAAGAATTTCTAAAAGCTGATTTCGATAAAAAACCAACCCCAGGTTTGTAAAAATTATTTTTTTAATTTTTCAATTTCATTTTGATTTAATTCTCGGACAGAACCTGGAAGTAAATTTCCAAGAAAAATATTTTTAATCCTTACTCTTATTAATCTTAAAGTTGGATAGCCAATAAGTGCAGTCATTTTTCTTACTTGACGATTTCGCCCTTCAATAATAGTTAAACTGATCCAAGAAGTTGGAATATTTTTTCTTTCTCTAATTGGCGGAATTCGGGGAGGAAATGACGGCTCATTAATTTTTTTAACAATTGCCGGCAATGTTTTTAAATTTTGAATAATTACTCCGTGTCTTAATTTTCCCAAATCATCTTCCGAAGGAATTTTTTCTACTTGGACAAAATATTCTCGTTCATGTTTTTGCTTGGGATTTAAAAGAAAATCTGTAAGATATTTATCATTTGTTAAAAGCAGCAAGCCTTCACTGTCAAAATCAAGTCTTCCAACTGGATAAACATCCTTTGGAAAATTAAATAGATCAGATAAGGTTTTTCTTCCACCTTTATCAGTAAATTGAGAAAGAATGCCGTATGGTTTATTCAAAATATAATATTTAAGGTTTTGGGGCATAAGTATTTGTTATACTGTCTGGGGCGTCGCGGTGATATTTATAAGTATTGAAATTAACTTTTTCAACATTGTATTTTTTTTCGGCTCTTTCCAAAAAATCAGAGTCTTCGCTGTATTCAATATTTCTAAAGCCATTTAAGTTTAGAAAAACATCTCTCTTTC
>DAIEML010000177.1 GCA_027349615.1 Ignavibacteriales bacterium
TAGCCGGAAGACTGACAATAAGTAATATGGCTCCACCATGGCAAGTTGTAAAATATGCTCATCGAATGGGAATTCAATCGCCGCTAGATGCTGTGCCTTCAATTGCACTTGGAACTTCTGATGTTACTCCTCTTGAAATGACTTCAGCTTATGGTACGTTTGCGGATAATGGAATTCATGTTGATCCAATTTCAATTTTAAAAATTGAAGATAGGAATGGAATTTTAATTGACAAGTTTGTTCCGGAATATCAAGAAGCAATTTCACCACAAACTGCTTCAATTATCACAAACATGCTTCAAGATGTAGTAAACTACGGAACCGGAGCCGGAGTAAGAAGATATTTTCAATATCCATGCGCCGGAAAGACTGGGACGACACAAAATTATTCCGATGCATGGTTTGTCGGATTTACTCCGCAGCTAGCTGCTGGCGTTTGGGTTGGCTTTGATGATCATAGAATTAAATTTACTAGTTCTTACGGTCAAGGCGCTAGGGCAGCAATGCCAATATGGGCGATGTTTATGGAAGGCGCATATAAAGAATTAAATCTGCCTGTAAAATATTTTCAAATGGCGCCTGGTATTGATACAGTTTCTTTTTGTAAAGCAACAATGGATCTTGGTGATACACGATTAGCAACCAGTAATTGTCCAGTTGTTGTTAAAGATATTATTAACATAAAAAATCTTCCGGCAAAATGTGAAATACATGGCGGCGGCGGAAATAAAATCAAAAAAGAAAATAATACCGGTGAATCAGGATGGTAGGGAACAATTAAAAATTAAAAATGATAAATTAAAAATTGAAACATCATTGAATTGAATAATTTATTTTAAAGAAATTGTCATTAATTGTTCTTTTAAGTGTAGATTCATTTTTTATTTAATTGTAAATTTAAATTGTGTTCTTGATTTTTTATTTTTAATAGTTCGCCCGGATGGTGGAATTGGTAGACACGCTAGGTTCAGGGTCTAGTGCTGGCAACGGCATGGGGGTTCGAGTCCCCCTTCGGGCACTTTTTAGTTTTCTATTTCTAAAAAAAATGGGGTATGTTTATGAAGAAATGTTTTTTATTACTTGCCTTGTTTCTGGGAGTTCAATCTTTCCTGTGGTCTAATCCTATTGATGGTACGCCAATTACAAAATTTTCAGAGTTGGTTTTTGATAATAATAATAACTGGACGATGGAGATTTTGTTTTCACCTGGTGGATATGGTTCTAATATAGATAGTATTGTCATCGTCGTCTCAAATATTTCGGCAAAATTAAAAGCTAATTATCCTAGTTGGGCTCAAATTGGAATAGTTACTGCCGATAGTCTAACTGTTCCATTATTTATTAACCGCAACGGAGATAAAATTGTTCTTTATACTTATTCGACAAATTCAAATGTTACAACTATTAAAAGTGTTAGAATTGATTCACTTATTTTTGGTGACTACCCAGGTGCAACAGTAGGACAACCAAATTCCGGCTATTCTATAATTAGAATAATGAGTGATGGTTTTGTTTTCGATTGCCTTACTAAATATCCTTCTCTTGGAATTGTAAATAATTACGCCGGTTTAACCAGCACACTCACAGGGCATTTATTTGATATGAATAATAATCTTGTAACCAAACTTAAGGTGTTTCCTGTTTCATCATGCTATTTTGTACTAGAAACTCCACTTACTGTCGACTCAAATGGAACTTATACAACTGAGATTTTTCCTATATGGTTTTTTTCTGAAAGACTCATTGTGAGGCTTGCGTATTTTGAGAGTTGGATAGATTCTGTAGAGATAGAACCTTTTGAATTAAAAGATATTCCTCCCGATTCAATTGTAGTTCAGGATATACATCTAAAAGATAATAGATATGTTGTTACTGCAATTGATAAAGAAGTATATAATACTAACGATGAATTGGCGTTGATAAACTATCCTAATCCATTTAATCTTTCAACAAATTTCTTTATCAAGTTCCCAAATAAGATGAAAGGAAAACCTGGAAATATTAATATCTATAGTGTTAACGGACAGTTGATAAGAACAATACCGGTTAGCGGAAGCGCAACAATATTATGGGATAGTAAAGATATGAATGGAAGAATAATGCCTTCCGGAGTTTATTATTACCGGCTTGTTATAGATAAGCAAGTAATGAAAAACGGTTCGATGATTTTGCTAAAGTGATATGATAAAAATTTCCTGGTTACTGTTCTTTATTTGCTCGATTGCCTTTGGACAGAGGGCAAACTTCTTTAAAGAAGATATTACATTCCGCCTCGACAATCTTCATTTTGATGTTGAAGGTTATTACTGGTTTGCAAATAACTCGGATAAGCCTGTCAGTAGCGATATCTTTTATCCATTTCCAAATTCTTCCGGTGAAAAGATTGATTCAATTCGGCTCTTTAATATTTCAGCGGGGCAAAAAACACTTTACAAGCTGGAAGGCTCGAATGGAATATCATTTGATTTATTTATTGCGCCTCACGATACGGTTCTTTTCCAAATTGGATACAGGCAGTCAATATTCGGCGATAGCGTAGTTTATATTTTAAGAACTACTCAAGGCTGGGGCAAGCCATTACAGTATGCAGAATATAAACTAATCGTTCCCACAGATTTCAAAATAAAAAATTTTTCTTATCAGCCTGATAAATCCTACGATATAGAAAATCAAAAAATATATTATTGGAAAATGGAAAACTTTATGCCTCACCGCGATATGGTATTTTATTTTTGAATAAATAATTGCAAGAAAAATTTATATGATACAATTGCTGTTGATTGATATAATAAAATTCTTCAACTTATTTTTATCATATTATTGATATAATATAAAATCTTTTTTAAGTTTTGCTTAGATTTTCAAGAGGAAAGGGTGATAAAAGGTTCTTTATTAAAACAAAATTTACCGTCGGTTGTTATAAATATTTTTCAAATCGATTTTATACTTACCAGGCATCTACATTTTGCATGCAGTACTGACGGGGAGAAGTTACTAAAAGCATATTCATATTTCCCAAATTCTTTTTTACGCAAGTACTAATATTTTTTATTTCATTGCCGTTTTTATAAGGCAATTGACTATTACGCGATTCCAAATCTTGTAATTCATTAGGCTGTTTATACTTTTAAATTTATCATTTAAAAGCTGCAATAGTTATTTATGGTTTTAAATGCGCACTTTATAAATGAAACTTATGCTAGTAAATCACAATCTAGCTTCTGAAAACATTGAGCTGGCCATTGTAAAGATTAACTTTGTGATTGTATAGGTTGATTAGGCAATTGTAAAAGTTGACTAGGCTATTGGGTAAGTGAACCTTGTGATTGTAAACATTAAACAGCCAATTGTAAAACCTAACTTGGTAATTGCAAAAGTTAAGTAGGCAATTGTAAAGGTTGACTAGGGCATTGTAAATCCTAAATGTATCATTGTGAAACTTACATGGGCTATTGTTGCAATAGAAATGGCAAAAGGAGCTCTAAATACCTGTATTTCTAAAACAAAATATAGTATTGTTAAAAAAAGAGTGGAAAATGAAAATAAAAGGCTCGATTCAATCAATAAATAATTATCAATTTATTCATTATTAAGTGAGGTTCGAATGTCTTCTCAGAGAACATTTCAGGCAATTTTAGGCAAATTTTCGGCTGGATTAGATATTTTAAAAAATGTAATTGGTTATAATCCATCGAAAAATATATTAAAAATTTCTTCACTTGAGGCACAAAAGGCAGATGCAGAAGCAAAAAATTCTGCTGTTTTAAGCGCTGAAACCACAGAGCAGGATTTACGTAAAAGCCAAAGGTTTATGGCTTTTAAATCAAAAGACTCGGATGAAAATTGTCTTGAAAACCGGATTAAAGCAATCGCAAATTATATAAAAGCCGAGCACGATGCTAAATACCCGGCATATTTACAAGTCACTTCTATTATTTCAAAGATACAGCCGCCGTCAGAAAAAAAGGCAGCGCCCGCTGAAGGCGAAGTGCCGAAGAAATCAATATCTAAGAGTGAAAAAAGCTTTCAATCGCTTGTAGGTTTCGGAAATGATGTACATACAATTATTTCTAATTTGGGCGCTGATTATAATCCTTCCAACACAAATATTACAGTTGCAAACTTCAGAATAAAAGTAGATGAGCTAGCATCATTAAATTCCGAGATAGTAACTGCAGAAAAGAATTATTCAACAGCAGTACAAGAACGTAATGAAGCTTATAACGGTGAAGCAGGAATCAATTCAACTATATCATCAATTAAGGATTACCTTGCAAGCTTAGAAGGCGGCAAGAAAAATCCGGATTATGTTGCGTATGTAAATGCGGTTAAATAAAAAGAAAGAATTATAAATTATTAATTCCGGCAATCCCACGACAAATGTCGTGGGCTGGATTTATAAAATGTATAAGATTATTGTAAGTAGAAAATGGCAGCCCATGGCCCCGACTGTGTGGAATGATGTATCTATTGTTTCTCTAATATCCTAAAAAATTTCCAACCGCTGATAATATTTTTCTTGTGTTTAATTGTTTACAAAAGTAATTTAACCAAAAAAATTGGAGTTCTAACTTTTAACCATTAATCAAAGGAGAGTTCTAAATGAAAAGGGCGTTTATCATTTTGTTTTTTGCTTCACTCTATCTTGACTTAAATTTATTTGCACAAGTTCAAATCGCGGCTTCAGTTTCAAC
>DAIEML010000178.1 GCA_027349615.1 Ignavibacteriales bacterium
TAATTGAACTGACATCCAATCCAGCCGTATTTAATGCTCTTATTGCAGCTTCGCGCCCTGAACCAGGTCCTTTAACCAAAACATCAACTCTTCTTAATCCTAAATCGAAAGCTTCTTTTGCGGCAGCTTCAGCAGAAACTTGAGCAGCAAAAGGAGTATTTTTTCTCGAACCTTTAAATCCGTTTTTTCCTGCAGATGACCAAGCAATTACATTTCCATAAATATCTGTAATGGTAACTATTACGTTATTAAAAGTTGCTTTTACATGAGCAACACCATTAGCATCAACATGAGTTCTTTTTTTTGTTTTTTTTACAACTTTAGCCAAGTTTAAACCTCCAAGTTAACAAACATTATTTCTTAGCCGGTGTTTTCTTTTTGCCAGCAACTGTTTTTCTTTTTCCTTTACGAGTTCTAGAATTAGTCCGGGTTCTTTGTCCTCTGGCTGGAAGACTTTTTCTATGCCTAACACCTCGGTAGCTTCCGATGTCCATCAATCTTTTTATATTTTGTTGAATTTCAGATCGAAGTGCACCTTCAACTTTATAATCAGCAGTTAGGACTGCTCTTATTTCAGCAACTTCTTCATCAGTTAAATCAGAAACTTTTTTTTCTGGATTAACTTTTGCCTTTGTTAATATTTCTGAAGAAAAGGTTGGACCTATTCCGAAAATATATTGAAGTCCGAATAAGACTTTTTTATTTTTTGGTAAATCGACACCAGCTATACGAGCCAATTAAATTCTCCTTAAAATTTTGATTAACCTTGACGTTGTTTATGTTTTGGGTTTTTACAAATTACTTTAACAACGCCTTTGCGTTTGATAATTTTACAATTCTCACAAATTTTTTTAACAGATGCTCTAACTTTCATTTCAACTCCACTATTTGTATCTATAGGTAATTCTACCTTTTGTTAAATCATATGGAGACAACTCAATCGAAACTTTATCTCCTACAAGTATTTTGATAAAATGCATTCTCATCTTACCGGAAATATGAGCAAGAATTTCATGACCGTTATCTAATTTTACTTTAAAATGAGCATTTGGTAATGTCTCAGTAATTATTCCGTCTACTTTTATTGGTCCTTGCTTTGCCATCAACAAACTGTTAAAATTTCCGGTTCGCCATTTGAAATAAATATTGTATGTTCAAAATGCGCTGAAGGTAACCCGTCTACAGTTACAACAGTCCAGCCATCATAATTTGTTTTTACACTATATTTTCCAAGATTAACCATCGGCTCAATAGCGATTGTCATTCCAGGTTTAAGTTTAGGACCTGTTCCTTTCTTACCATAATTCGGAACAGACGGTTCTTCATGTAAAAACTTACCAACTCCGTGTCCACAAAGATCTCGAACAACAGAAAAACCATTAGCTTCAACATAAGTTTGAACTGCAGCTGAAATATCGTGAACTTTATTATTTACAACAGCCTGTTCAATTCCTAAATATAAAGACTTTTCAGTTACATCCATTAGTTGTTGTTTCTCTTCAGATATATTTCCAACTGCAACTGTTAAAGCCGCATCTCCATAATAGCCATTTTTCAGAACACCAACGTCTAATGAAATTATTTCACCATCTTTAAGAACTCTGTTACCTGGAATCCCATGCACAACTTGTTCATCAATTGAAGCGCAAATTGCAGCCGGATAATCAATCGATGAACCACCTTGCGAATATCCTTTAA
Source organism: Ignavibacteriales bacterium (assembly GCA_027349615.1). The sequence continues at coordinate 1,699 of DAIEML010000178.1, forward strand.
AAGCTGCTATGCTATTATTACTTAATATATAATCCTCTGCAATTTGATCAAGTTCTTTAGTTGTAATTCCAGTTCTAACGTATCGTTTCAAAAGTTGAAGAGTTTCTGCAACAATCTTACAACTTTCTTTAATATAATCTATTTCTTTTTTTGTTTTTATATAAATCACAAAATCGTTTCATTTTCTAGCTTTGATCTTGCCGGTTTTCATAAATCCATCGTAATGACGCATAAGCAAATGCGATTCAATTTGCTGTAAAGTATCAAGCGCAACACCAACAACAATCAATAAGCTCGTTCCGCCAAAAAATTGAGCGAATCTTACCGTAACACCCCAGCCGGAAACAAATGCTGGAAGTATTGCAATTATTGCAAGGAAAAAAGATCCCGGCAAAGTAATTTTTGTTAAAATATTATCAATAAATTCTGAAGTCTGCTTTCCAGGTCTGATTCCTGGAATAAATCCGCCTTGTTTTTTCATTGTATCGGCAACATCTTTCGGATTAAAAGCTATTGCAGTATAAAAATATGTGAAGAAAATTATCATCACAGCATAAATGACTGAATATATCGGCGAATTATAAACGAAATAACGAGATAGTTCTTGTAAAAATTCATTATTTGGGAAAAATGATAAAACCGTACTTGGTATAAACATAATTGACTGAGCAAATATTATTGGCATTACACCAGCTGTGTTAACACGAAGCGGAATATATTGAGTAACACCGCCATAAACTTTTCTTCCAACAACTCTCTTAGCATATTGAACAGGAATTCGTCTAGTTCCTTGTGTAACCAAAACAACCCCGGCAATTATTGCAACCATTAAAGTTAAAATTATAAACTCTACAATAATATTACTATTACCTTGGCTTAAGCGCTGATATTCATCAAGAATTGCAAATGGGAAACGGTCAATAATTCCAATAAAAATTATTAATGAAATTCCGTTGCCAATTCCTTTATCTGTAATCTGCTCACCTAGCCACATCATAAAAATTGTACCCGATGTTAGAATGAGAACAGTTGAAATTGTCCAAGAAATACCTTGAACTCCTAGCGGTACTACAGGAATACCTTGAACATTAGTATTAATTAATTTTATTGTTACACCCCATGCTTGAAGTGCAGATATCAAAACAGTTCCGTAACGAGTTAGTTGAGTGATTTTCTTTCTTCCATCTTCACCTTCTTGCTGTAGTTTTTGAAAATAAGGAACAACAGCACCAAGAAGCTGAATAATAATAGAGGAAGAAATGTAAGGCATTATTCCTAATGCAAAAATAGCAGCATTATGGAAAGCACCACCGACAAACAAATCGTACAAACCAAATAAAGTATCTGAAGATTGATTTCTTGTACTTTCTGCAAGCACTGCCGAATCAATTCCAGGCAAAGTTATATGGGCACCAAGCCTAACAATAACAAGCAAAGCCAGAGTATATAAAATTCTCTGGCGAAGCTCATGAATTTTGAAAATGTTTCGAAATGTATCTGTAATTTTTGCCATTTAATTCAATTTAAATCTTTTCAATTGATCCGCCGGCAGCTTCAACTTTAGTTTTTGCTGATTGGCTGAATGAATTTACCTGAATTTTAAGTTTAGTTTTTATTTCTCCATTGCCTAACAATTTAACCGGCACTTTAGTAGAAGAAATTAATCCAAATTCTTTTAATACTTCTGGAGTTACAGTCTTACTGCCTATTTTATTTGTATTGGCAACTTTTTCAAGTGAATCTACATTAACTACCTGATAATAAACTTTAAACTTATTTGTAAATCCGAATTTGGGAATTCTTCGTTGCAGAGGCATTTGACCGCCTTCAAACCAAGCTTTGTGCTTTGCACCTGATCGTGACATCTGGCCATTCATACCTCTGGTAGCAGTGCCGCCATGTCCAGAACCTTCGCCTCTTGCAACTCTTTTTCTTTTCTTTCTTGAACCTTCGGCGTATTTTAAATTACTTAGAATATCCATAATAAAACCTTATTACTTCTTAATTTCTTCGACTTTAACTAAATGTGAAACTTTTCTAATCATTCCTCTAATTTGAGGAGTATCATTATGAATTATTTCCCAATTGGGTCTTCCTAATCCTAAAGCTTCAATAGTTAATTTTTGATCTTTGGATCTATCAATAACACTTTTTGTTTGTATAACTTTTATTTTTCCCATATCATCCTCTGTTAAGCACTAAAAAGTTCGCTTACTGTCATACCTCTTTTTCTAGCCATTCTTTTTGCGTCGGTGATGTTCAATAATCCATTGAGAGTAGCTTTAACTTGATTATGTGGATTGCTAGAACCTAAAGATTTTGTTAAAATATCCTGAACACCAGCTGCCTCAAGGACTGCACGAACACCTCCACCAGCAATTAATCCAGTACCAGGCGAAGCAGGTTTTAATAATACTCTGCCAGCGCCGAATTTGCCAATAATCTCGTGAGCAACAGTTCCTTTAATAACCGAAACACTGACTAAATTTTTCTTCGCGTCGTCAATTCCTTTTGAAATTGCATCAGTAACTTCATTCGCCTTGCCTAATCCAACACCAACAATGCCCTTGCCATTTCCTACTACAACAATTGCGTTGAAGCTAAATCGCCGACCACCTTTAACAACTTTTGCAACACGATTTATATGAACTACTTTTTCTTTTAATCCTTCTGTTTCACTCGACTTTACATTTTTCAATTGAATCTCCAAGTACCACTATTTTATTTGAAAACTTATTTAATAACAAATAAATAATGAAACAACCTAAACCTAAATTCTGCCGCTATTGCAATAAACAAATAATCTTAACAAATCCTTTACTTAGATTCTGCGGAGATAAATGCAAAAAGAAATTTGATGAAGCTAAGATCG
>DAIEML010000179.1 GCA_027349615.1 Ignavibacteriales bacterium
AAAATGGGAAATATATCGATCAACCTTTGAATGGTTTAAGCTTAGCACGCAAGATTGCGATGATCAGCTACCGCAGCAATAATTCTTTTAATTTAAAATTTGGAAGAGTTCTATCAGATCATAAAAAAAATGTTTTTAATAAAAGAGAACAATTCCAAATTGAAAGCTATTTGGAATATCAAGGGAAAAAATTAGTTGAAAGATTCGATGCAAACACTTACTTGTATATTACAAATGCAATGGACCTTCATGATGTAAGTAAAAACAGAGGAGCTTTAAATGATGTACTTGGAAGCATCAAAGCGAAAACATTAAGCATCGGCATTTCTACCGATGTACTTTATCCTGCAACCGAACAAATTGAAATTGCTTATGCTATTCCAAATTCAAAATATGTGGAAATAAATTCAATATATGGCCACGACGCCTTTCTGATAGAGTTTAATCAATTATCTGAGCATATCAAAAAATTTTTAAATGATTAACTCAACAATTTTTTGTTGTTGTAATCACATTAAACATTTGGTGTGAACCATCTCTTTTGAAATAAAATCCAGATAGATAATATTTAAATAGAAAATATTTGGGACATGGCGGTCTACTTGCGGATCTACATTCACCATGCCCCAAGGTGGGCTTAAAGAAGAGAGGCAAAATTTCAAATTAAATTTATGGCTTCGCTTGATAAATTTTTCCAAATTTTCAAATCATAAAGCTTGTAAATTTGATTTTATATTTATGAGCTTTATGATTGGAACAAACAATATTTTAATTCATAAATTTAAACAGACAGGTTAATAGAACATTCCGTCCATCTTCCATTAGCAATCTTCATTCCAAAGTTTGATTTTTAGTCAAAATTTACAATTTTCACTTTTTCATTATAAAATTTTTTACAATAAATTGATTATATTGTTAAATATTCTCACGGCTTGGAAGCTTGAAAAAGTAATTTCCTAATCGTGAGAATATTAATAATTAACAATCTGGTTTTAATTTTATAAGTTAAATAATGCTTATTTAGCTTTCATTTTCTTCGTTAATTAAAATAGATTTAATATTAAATAGTGTGGCATTATTTTATATATTAATTTTATTTTTGTAATTTTTTTTATATCAAATGAAGTTGATTTACTCAAAAGAAATTAAGTACCTTATTCTAAAATCAACTCGTAAAAAAATTCTAACTGTTAGTGGGCGAAAGATTATTCATGAATTGGAATTATAAATTTGATTTTACTTTATTTGATTCATTTCAAGATATGTGCTTCATCATATCTGAAAAAGGTGAAATTTTAATTTTGAATAAAGCAGTGTATGAAACGTTGAAATTTACTCCCGGTAATTTGGTAGGCCAGAATTTTTTCGATTTGATTGAACCATCATTTATAACGAAAGCTCAACAAGTTCTAAATTATTGTATAAAAGAAAATAGAAGCGATAATTTTTATACCAAATTTAATTCAGGTGGAAAAGTATTTGATATAAATATGCTGATAATTCCAAATGCAAATTCAAATCGGCCAAAAGACCAAAAGGAATTTTTTATTCTTGCAAAGGATATAACTGATTTACGATTAAAAGAAATTGAACTAATGCGATTTTATTATGTCGCTCAGAACACTGTAAATCCGGTTCAAATAGTAGATCTCCAGGGAAAAATGGTTTACGTCAATCCGGCATTTGTCCAAGCAAGCGGATATTCAAAGGAAGAATTAATTGGAAAAAATCCAAGCATTTTCAGCAGCGGTAAACACTCAAAAAAGTTTTGGCAGAAGATGTGGAATACCATTAACAGCGGAAAAGTTTGGGTTGGTGAAGTTGAAAATAAGAAAAAGATCGGTGATGCATTCTATACTCAAATATTGATATCGCCTATTTTAGATAATGAAGGCAAAGTAACAGGCTTTTTTGGAATTCATCGCGATTTATCGGAAAAGAAATTACTGGAGAAACAACTGATTCATACACAAAAAATGGAAAGCATTGGTACGCTTGCTGCTGGAGTTGCTCATGAAGTTGGAAATCCGCTTGCGTCTATCTCTGCCTTGGTTCAAGTTGTCCAACGATCTACCACTGATGATTTTGCAAAAGAAAAATTAGAACTTATAAAAAAACAGGTTACAAGAATTTCTAAAATTATAAGGGATTTAGTTGATTTTTCCAGGCCGTCTAATTATGAATTGCAGCTTACAGATATCAACCAAAATATTGTTGAAGCGGTTGAAATAATTAAAGTTGGTGCAAAAGCAAAAGACATAATTTTTGATTTAGACTTGCATAACAAAATTCCTTTGCTGCCTTTAATATCGGATCAAATTCAACAAATTTTTGTTAACATTCTTTTAAACGCTGTTGATGCAATAGCAGAAGTAGAAAGCTCAAACACCCGTCATAAAATTTCTGTAAAGTCTGATACTAATGATGATAATGTTATAATTTCATTCTCGGATTCCGGGAAAGGAATTCCTGAAGAAAACTTAGCCAAAGTTTTTGAACCTTTCTATACTACAAAAAAAGAAGGCAAAGGTACAGGACTTGGATTATGGGTTAGTTATGGAATAGTTAAAAGCTTTCAAGGAGATATTAAAGTGACCAGCACTTTGAAAAAAGGAACTACATTTACAATTACATTACCAATTCAACCTTAATAAAAGGGTAATATTATGCCAGAAAGAATACTTGTTGTTGATGATGAAGAAATAATTAGGGAATCGCTAACCTTCGTATTGAAAAAAGAAGGTTATATTGTTCAGGAAGCTGAAAATGGCCAAGTGGCCTATAACAAGCTTCTTGAAGATACCTACGATATGGTGATTACTGATTTGGAAATGCCTGAAATGAAAGGCATCGAATTAGTAGAAGAAATAAAAAAATTAAATATTCAAACTTCTGTAATTATTATTACTGCTTTTGGATCATTAGATACAGCCATCAGTGCATTAAGAAATGGCGCTAGCGATTATTTACTTAAACCAATTGAGTTTGATGAACTGCTAATCAAAATTAGAAGGCTATTTGATGTTAAAAATTTAATGCTTGAAAATAGAATTCTTAGAAAAGAAGTTCAACGGAATTTTGATTTTGAAAATATTATTGGTAAAAGCGCGTCGATCAAAAAAATTTATGATATGATTCAAACGGTAGCCGAAACCGATACTACCGTTTTAATTACAGGAAAAAGCGGTACAGGAAAAGAATTAGTTGCAAGAGCGCTTCATTATAATAGTAAAAGAAAAAGCAAACCTTTAATTGCCGTAAACTGCGGAACAATTACTGAGAACTTAATTGAGAGCGAATTATTCGGACATAAAAGAGGAGCTTTTACCGGAGCTATTTCCGATAAGGAAGGATTGGTCAAAGCCGCTGATGGAGGTACTTTGTTCCTTGATGAAATAAGTGAACTTCCCTTACAGCTTCAAGTTAAACTTTTACGGGTTCTTCAAGAAAAAGAATATACGCCAGTTGGTTCAACAACTGCCTTTTCTGTCAATGTAAGGTTTTTAGCATCTACTAATCGAGACTTAAAAGAAGAAGTAGCGGCAGGAAAATTTAGAGAAGATTTATATTACCGATTAAATATTGTTGAGATAAATTTACCTTCATTAAAAGATAGAGAGGAAGATATTCCATTATTAGCTGATCACTTTTTAAATAAGTACAGACAAGAGATGAACAAAAATTTAAAAGGAATTGATCCGGAAGCTATGCGGGCACTTATGGCCTATGAATGGAAAGGTGAAATTAGAGAGCTTGAAAATACAATTGAAAGATCTGTAATATTTTGTAAAGGTGATTTTATTACTTTGAATGACCTTCCACAAGCATTCAATTCTAAGGTAAGCACAACTGATTTTTCTAAAATGGGTTCACTTGAAGATTCAGTTAGAAAGTTTGAGAAAGACTATATTTATAAAGCCCTTGAGAATAATAATTTTGATAAAGAAAAAACTGCTGATCTTTTGAAAGTTGGATTATCAACTCTTTACAGAAAGTTAAAAGAATTAGACATAAAAGCTTAATCCTTTAGTCACTTGAATTGTTTCTCAATTGTTGCAACAATTAAAAATTCTTTTTTTCAATAGCGGGAACATTACTTTTTTGTTGATATGAACTTTTTAAGGCTGTCAACCAAAAACATATAATTCACTCTGAATTTCACATTATATGCATGTGATTTACATCAGCTGTATTTGGCACACAAATGGCATCTTTAAATTAAAACTCAGTTTACTGGGATGCTTTTATTTTAAATTTTTTATTATCCCTTAAAAGATATTAATAATGAAAAACATTGTTGTATATAGCTCCGATACCAATATTTGTTTAAGCCTGCTAATGTATTTGCAAAGCGATTATAATGTAACTACCACTACGAATTTAAATGTCTTGAAGATGATGACTAAGCATATTAAATTCGATTTGATAATTATGGACACTGATCCTACTAAAACAATTGAAAGTATCTGTAGAGAAATGAGAGAAGATAATCCGAATCTTCCGATTATTCTTACTTAT
>DAIEML010000017.1 GCA_027349615.1 Ignavibacteriales bacterium
GAAAAAGAATGCAATAATTCAATATAATAATTAATAAAACTTAATATTTTTATATTTATTTTTAAATATCCTTTTGTAAAATATCTTTAATGATGATATTTTATTTAATATTTCTTGTATAAAATTTATTATATTTTTTTATTCACTGAAATTCCATCCTTAATTTGCAAAGAATTATTAAGGATTGATATTAAGACTTTTCAAATAAGGTTCCACCCAATCAACGTTTGGCATCATTAAAGGTGCGGCTGTTAATCTTCCGCCAAATCCCAAGTAACGAAATCCGAAAGTATTTAATTCCGTAACGGGAATTTGTCTCAGTACAGGGCCATTGATCACAATGCCAAATTTTTGTGCGAGCATAACTGTATAATCTGTTATGGCTTTATGCTCTTTTTGAATTTCCAAATTTCTTTTCAAATCATCTTTAACTTTATCGAATGGCTGTGCAAGTTCCGTTCTTGCTGGCCGTTTGCCGATTAATTTAAAAATTGAATAACCCTTCCCAATTTTCAATGGTCCATAAATATCTCCGACTTTCATTGAGGATGCAATTCTTCCAATCTCTCCATGAATTGTAATTGGGAAATAGCCATACTCACCGCTATCTGGCTTAGCCCAATTTCTTTGAGTATATCTGAAAGCAAGTTTTTTAATATCAACACCTTTTTTTAATTCCTTCAATACTTTTTCTATTACTTGAGTGCTGTCATTGTATACTTCAACAATATTAACTTCTTCGGGGTAAAAATTGTCGTGGTTGTACTGCTTATAATAATTATAAAGTTCTTGATTGCTTACTTTGGCTGAATCTAAGAATTTATTTCTTAAAATTTGTGCAAGATAATTTTCTCTCCATTCATTTAAATCACTTTGTACTGAAGGAAGATATTGCATGCCCTCCTTCAATCCTTCGCGGGCAAGTAGAGTATGCTCAATATTAGTTCTGGTTTCAATGTTCAACAGACGCATAATTGACAATGTATCTGTTTTAACTGAGCTGAGATCTTCCCATGACAAATCTTCAATAAATTCTTTTAATGTTTTGGGATTATTATCAAACTCAATGTAATTCATTTTAATTGAGTCCGGACCAAATTCTTTTTCAATATTCAAAACATCATTTACATCCAAGTAAACCGGATCTTCATCTTTAATTCTTAAATCTTTTTTCTTTTCTGTAAAGATGAAAGAAATTTTGCGAGCTAAACTTCTAAACAGATGAGCATTCGCTTCAACTTTTCTGTCTTTAAAGAATTTGTCAAAATATTTTTTATAAAGAACTTCCTCTTTCCTTGCTTCAATAGTTTCCTTTACTGTTTTAATTGCATCTTCACGGCTTCCGGCAAATACTTGTTGAGTTCTATTTACCAGTTTAAAAATATACCATCCTTCTTCTGCATATGCTGGTTCTGTAAATTGACCAACTTTTAGAGCATAAAGTGAATCTTCAATTCTCACATCCATTTGCCCATAGCCAATCTCTCTTGGTTTTATTTGTTCGGATGCTTCTGGTCTGGTTGCTAATAATGAATCGAATGACACTCCAATTTTCAGAAGATGATATAATTTTTCTATTTCATCTAACTTGGGAGAAAATATATAATTTACTTCAAGCTTAGTATTGTATTTCATATAACCTTGAAGTAATTCTTGGTCAGTAATTTTCACTTTGTCTTTAATTTCTTTTTTATAAAGAGCATCGCGCACAAACATATCTTGAAGCTTTGAAGAAACATATTTCATCACCGAAAGGGTGTCGTACCCCAAATCTCTTGCTTGAAGCGCCCATAATTTTTCTGAAATTAATGAATAAAGAAATTCCAGTTTAAGCGATTGAGTCATCCGCTTAATTTGTTTTCTGAACAAGGGAGTAAATTCATATCTTTGTAAAAATTCTTCTCCAGTTATTTTATCATCGCCGATTGTTGCAACAATTTTATTTTTTAATTGATCAAATTTTTCTTTAGAAAGATCTTGAGAATAAATTTTTATTTGGCTAAAAAATATTACACTAAAAAATAGAACTAGAGGGTAATTTTTCTTCATTATATGATGTCAATTTGTGTATAAATTTATGGTTATCAATCTATAAACATCCCAAAATTATTTCATAAAAAAAAGTGAAAATTAAAGCCGAATCTAATTATTTAGGTCTAATTGATGTAGAATATCTCTTTTATGAATCCAAAATAAATTCTGTTAATTTTGCAAAAGTTTTAATACAAAATTTTGATTAAAATTTCCTTTTCCTCAATTAAAAATAAATGATGAATTATGGCAAACAACAAAAAAAATTTTCCTAAATGGTTTTATGCAGTACCGATTTTAATCCCTATCATTTTTTTTATTTTTCTTGAAATTTTGTTGAGAGCTTTTAATTACGGAAATGATTATACAATATTCAAATCTATTTCAAGTTATTACCCAGATAAGCTTTTTATAAATCCAACTATTGCAAGAAAATATTTTAGCAATTTAAATAATATTCCGGCCCCGGTTGACGATGCATTTGATAAAATTAAAAAAGAGAATGCATTCAGAATTTTTGTTATTGGCGAAAGCAGTGTTGAAGGATTTCCTTATGTAGCCAATGCATCTTTCCCTAGAGATTTACGAAGAAGACTTGAACTGCTTTATCCTGATAAAACAATTGAAGTTGTTAATTGCGGAATGTCGGCAATAAATTCTTATACCGTCCGGGATTATGTCCCATCAATTATTAAACAAAAGCCCGATCTTATACTTATTTATACGGGTCACAATGAGTATTATGGTGCCTTTGGTGTTGCTTCATCAGTACTTGGCGGCTATTCACGCGGATTGACAAATCTTTATATCAAAATGGAAAACTTTAGAACATTTCAACTTATTGCAAATACTGTTAGATGGATTATTGGCATATTTAAAAGCCCGCAACAAGCAAGTGGAACTTTAATGGAAAGAATGGTTGGGAAATCTTTAGTCCCATTAAACTCCGAAATTTTTAACCTTGGCGTTGAACAGTTTAAGGAAAACATGACTGACATTCTTACGATGTTTAAGGATGCTGGAATTCCTGTTATTATTGGCTCATTAACATGCAACCTAAAAGATATGAAACCATTTGTTTCGAAAAAAGAGAACGGACTGCCTACTGCTGATGATGTTTATAAAAAAGCTCAAACTAAATTAGCAACCGGCGATAGTGTAGAAGCTAAAAAATTATTTCTTGAAGCTAAAGAATTAGACGAATTAAGATTCCGTGCGCCGGAAATATTCAATTCAATCTTGAAAAAACTTAGCATTTCATATGATGATCCGTTTATTGATATCGATTCGGTATTTGAAGCGCAAAGTGAATATGGCATTGTAGGCTCAAACCTAATCGTTGATCATCTTCATCCAAACATTGACGGCTATAAATTAATGGCTAAAGCTTTCTATCAAGAAATGAAAAAATCTAATTTATTACCAGGCGGAATGAATGTTAATCTAACGGAATCAATTCAGGATAGTATCTTAAATGCGAACTTTCCGTTTACTAAATTGGACTCAACAATTGGCCAACTTACAATTGATGTTATAACCGGAACGTATCCTTTTGTTCCTAAAAATACTCCCAACAATAAACTGATGAATTTTAAACTAACAAATTTTATTGACACATTAGCTTTTGAATTCATAAGCAGAAAAATAAATCTTGACAATGCTCATGCCGAAGCTGCTGAAAGATATTTTTCAGAAGGGAATATAAATTTATTTTGCAGCGAAGTTAATGATATTATTGCAGATAAGCCGTACAATATTGAGCCGTATGAATTTGCTTCCCAAAAATTGGTTAGCACTAAACATTTTAACCATGCTCTGCAATTCCTTTTAGGATTAAACAAAAGGCAACCTTCTGCTTTTTCAACAAAATGGCTAGGACAAATTTATTTGATCAATCACGATTATGATAACGCACTAAAATATTTAGCACAATCACTTCAGTTTTCTACAAATGATTTTCAAGTGTGGTATAATATTGCTGGTGCTTATTATTACACAAATAAATTAAGCAACGCAATAAACGCCATTGGTGAGTCTTTAAAACTAAATCCTAAAAATGTTCAAGCATTAAATTTTTATCATCAATTATTGGAGTTAAAAAATAAAAATTAAAGTTCCCTGTTTTCAACCCGCACTTGGACATCAAAATTAAGCTAATAAAAAACTCCGGCTAAAAGCTATTCACAATCAACCGGAGTTTTAATAATTAACTAACTAAGAAAAATAATTACTTCAACAACATCATCTTCTTAACTGAAGTAAAGTTACCTGTCTTAATTGAATAGAAATAAACACCACTTGTCAACTTGCTTGCATCGAAAGTTACATTGTAATTTCCAGCAGTTTGTTCTTGATTAACAAGTGTAGCAACTTCTTGACCCAATATATTATAAACTTTCAATGTTACCATTTGAGCTTTTGGAATACTGTAGTTTATAATAGTTGATGGGTTAAATGGATTTGGATAGTTCTGAGATAAAGCATAAGTAGCAGGAATATTATTATTTTCCTTCTTAATAGCAGTGAAATGGTCAACAGAATCTTGAACACCAAAAATATTATTGATGGTCATCGCTGTTCCGCCAGAAATTTGGAATTGATGATTAACGCCAAATCCCATTTCATTATCAAGATAAGTACTTCCGCCATTAACTGTATCTACACCAGGATAATCACATCCGAATTTATATTCTGTTAATCCAGATGGAGTTCCAACTGGAAGTGTAAAAGTTATTGACCAAATATGATCTCCTGCAACTAAATCTCCGTTCTTACCATCATCATGCAGAGCCCACATTGTTTTTGGTGCGCCTACAACACTATCTGCAGTGTCGGCTACAGTCCAACTTCCACCCCAAGCACCAAATACAGATATTGAGCCTTTAATTCCTACGAAATTAATTTTTGTAGGATCAATTGCTAAGCCAGTATGATTATCCTTTGCATTTCTCATGTCAACATGGAAGGTAACATCTGTTGCAACAGTAATACCGGGTTTCAAAATTACTATCTGCGGTACAATTGGTCCAACTGTGTCTGCAGTTTTAGCTGTAAAATGATACCATCTATTATCACCGGTTTCATAACCGCCGCCGTTACCAAAAACTGAATCCGGGAAAGCTTTATATTTCCACGCAACTGAGTCTCCTACCGGACCGGAGAAAGTTAAAGTAGTTGAATAAATACCAACCTGAAAAGGATCTGCCGCTAGCACTCTATTTCCTGATAAATCTGTAACTGTGTAACCGCCCCAGTTATTTAATCCCATAACTTGGATAGAATCTTTTGAGGGATCAAATTGTCCGACTGAAGTTCCAATGTATGAGCTTAAATCTGCAATAAAAGTTACTGTATATTTTTGAGTTGAAACTGGAGCTTTGTATGTACTGTCATTATTATAAAAGAAAGGGCCAACAGTTGTATCTGCAGAACTTAAGGTAAAAGTTCTATTTGGGCTACTTTCCCAGCCAACATTACCAGTTACAAATTTAAACTGATATTGAGTACCAACTTTTGCAGAAGGAAATGTAGCTACAACCGTATAAATAGTATCATTAGCATCTTTAGTCATTTTAAATTTCCAATAGTTCCAATTTGTTGTATCTCCGGCATCTACTTGGAAATCGCCTCTGACGCATACTGAATCTGTTGCTACATTATAAATGCCATTGAAAGCAGCAACACCCATGTTTACTTTAAAAGTGACATGCACTTGAGCAAAAACTACGATACCCATCATAAGAGACAATAAGGTAGTAAGTAGTAATTTTTTCATTTTGAACCTCTTTTTTGTTGTTTGGAAAAAATGTTATTTAACTAATCATAAACCAATTGAAATTGAAATTCTGTTTATCGGATCAAATATTCCGAACGAAGTATAGCTGTAATCTATCTTGGCAAAAAATCCGCCAAAGTTATAATGTAACCCAATTCCTCCAGATAAACCTCCTCGCGCTGATTGATTAATAACTTGACCTCCGCCTCTGGATAATGAATAAAAACCACCACGCAGTGAAAATAAATCATTCCAGACTAGCTCAGTTCCGATATTTAAATAAGATGTTTGATTACTTGGAATAACTGCATCTGAAGCTACCGTCCATTTCCAGCTTTGGTTATTAATGAACTCATAACCTAAACCAACAGTAAATTGTAATGGCAGCGGCCAAGAAGATGTTGAAAGATCAGAAGCAATGCTTGCATTATTTCCGGCATGTGCGGGATCAATATCAACAGGCTGCAATAAATCTTTGCCGGATAATTGCATTTCAGTTCCAAAGTTTGAAATACTCATTCCAATATTTAATCCAGGTAATTCCGTGTAATATAATAAGCCAATATCCAATGCAAACGCAGAAGCAGATTCATTCCAAATTTTTTGATTTATATATTTTGCAGTTCCACCGATTGAAAAACGATCTGTTAAGTTCCTTGCATAAGATAAACCAAAGCATAAATCTGCAGCGCTCCAATTCTCTCCAGTTCCGTCTGGTTGATCTGGAGTTGTAACTTCCGCTTGTCCATAATCTAATTGATTGATACTTAATGCAACCGCATCATCTTCATCAATTTGATAATTTAGACCGAACCAATTTAATTTTGTTCCGGCAATCCACTGTGCAAATGACGCAGTAAACTCAATATTACCAATTCTAGAAAGTCCGCCAGGATTCCAATATGCAGAAGTAACATCATTTGCAACAGCAGTAAAAGCACCTCCCATACCGGCAGCTCGCGGACCGACAGGTATTGTAAGAAAATTAGCTGCAGTTGTTCCTACCTTAGATTGGGAAAATACTATTCCGCTAACTAATAATAAGAAAATTATAATTTTTGTTTTTATCATTTTAAAAGCTCCGTAATATTCACGCCTGCCGTTATTTTATAATAGCTATTTTACCGATCTTTTTGTCGCCAGTACTATTTACTTCAACAACATAAAAATAAACACCGTAAGCAACTTCAAGTCCTTCTGAAGTTCTTAAATCCCATTGAACTGTTCCATTATTTAAATTTCCTTCGTGCTGTAAGGTTCTTACTTCATCTCCGGCAGAAGTATAAATATGAATAGTACAATTAGCCGGAAGATGCGTGAAGTACATAACCCGTTCACCTCTTCCTCTAATTCCTGCTGGAAGCGGTTGCTCATAAACATCTGTTACAACGTATGGATTTGGAACAGCTTTTATTTCATTTAGCTGCTGGCTTATGCTAGATTGATCCACTGTTGGGCCGGCAGTAGTAAATGTAAATTGATCACTTGAAGAAAGTGGTTTTGTGAATGATATAAATAAAGAATCACCGCCTTTTGCAACATAAGATGAATCATTACCAACAAAAACCATTCGCCATGATAATTCGTTTCCAGTTGAGTCAGAAAGGAAAACTATATCATTTGCAGATAATGTATCTAATTTTTTATTTCCGGTTTCAGTCATAGCATATTGAACTCGTACTGGATGACTTCGATCGGTAACATCATAAACTTTAAAGTTAGTAATCTTAATAGGAAGATTTACACCTTGATTCTTAAATACATTTAATACGTTTGAAGAATCATTATAAGAATTTGAGAAAACAAATTCGTAATCTTTAGGAAATCTTATTCCTTGTAAGTTTTTAGATGGAAGAGAAAATTGTGTTCCGATAAACACTAAATTATTTGTACCGTTATTGTTCCAATCAGATTTGGTTGAATCCATAACAATATTATTAACTGATTGATATGTCGTATCAATTGAAAGCCTAATACCATCAGCAATAACACCATTGGAAGGCAATAATTTTGCATTCTTCAAAATATAACCACCATTACCAGAGTTCTGAATATTATAAGAATAAGCAATATTAACTCCGCTTATTAATGAATCATTAAATGTAACGTTATAAGTTGAATCTTTTACTGCTGTTGGATCCACAACTTCATAATATGGCACTACTTGAGAATTTCCAGAAGTTCTTGAAAGCTGTACACCAGATTTTGGAGCAACATAACCAAGCACCGGTGCATTAGGAATTACTGCCGCAGTATTTATATCTGTCGTAATATTTCCATTTGCATCTTTCGAAACATAATGCGTGTTTTCTGTTGGGAAAATATCAAGAGCAGTTTCACCTTTTGTGTATGCAACTACCGCATAATAATAGGTTCTGCCGTTTGTTAAATTTTTATCAATATAGAAATTCTGAATACCTGAATCGTTACCTAAAAAGTACGGTGCTCCATTTGTTAATTCATAAAGTGACGGAGAAGAATTAAAATAACCAGTTACTCCATCAACTAAATCACATTGATAAATAGGCTGATAAAATACTTTCTGTCCTCTTCCATCGGAAATCTGCAAAGCATCTGAAAAATCTGGATCGGTTCCACGATATATTTTATAACCTTCAAATTCGATTTTTTTAGTAGTTTTGTCAATTGTACTTTCAGCAACCCGATCCCAATACAAAGTAACTTGACCATCACCCGGAACAGCAGTTAAAGTCGGTTTGTCTGGCGGGCGAGGGAAATTATAATTTGCGTTATAAATTATTTGAGCAATTTTTTTGGTTTTAATAGTCTCAAAAAGATTATCTCCGTAAAGAAGAGCGAGAGAAAATCTTTCAGTACTTCCAGCAAGTAAGGGGAAATATCCTGAAGCAAAAATGAAATCTCCATCTTCGCCTTTTGTTGCTGTATTATTTACAACAGATGAAGGTACGTCAAAATAACCTGGGTGCATTCTTCGCCACATATCAATTTCATTGCTCATTGTAATTGCACCGGCTGGAGTAAAATATTCAAAGCTTGTTAAACCAATTTGATCAGATTCATCTACATCGGTTTTATCAACATTAGGTTCGCCAGGTTCTCCGGTATCTTGAAGTCCGTAGATATTAAGTTTCGAAGAATCAACTGGAAGTCCTGGTACTAAGCCAGGTTTCTGATAACCGGAAGTTGGTTTACCATCTCCTTCACCAAAATCACCGGTTCCGGATTTACCATCTAATCCAACATCGTCAGTCAATTGGTTCCAATTATTATTATTATCAATACCATCATCTCGAGCTTCATCTATCATCGGATCTGTTAAACCTAAGTTATTGATATAATCTTTATGTTGAATTGGATTTAATGTATCGATTAGAACAACACCTTGCGGCGATTTTTTAAATTGCCTGTAATCAAGAATATAATTTTCATCGATAATGCCGTTCAAGTTATTATCAATTCCATCATAAGCATTTGGATTTACAGTTCCATCAGTTAGTAAATTTCCTTCCTGCAAAGAAATACCAGGATAAACTTTGAATGGAACGCCCATAGAATTCACTGTTACGGTATCATTTGGCATTATATAAACTGATCGCTTATAAGTTTTCGGATCGATCAAAATAAGTTTATCACCAGCATGAATTATTCTAGGATCAAAATCTTGGGATGCAAAATATGGAGCGTTCCCAGAGAAGTTGGCATTATCTCCATCATTGTCAATTCCATCATATTGATTTCCAGGAGATTCTAGAAAAGCATATGCAACATAACCAACTGCAAATGGATTTGGCTGCCATTGCGGATTTGCTTCAGGGCGGATATATTCGTAACCTTTGCCAGGTTCGATATCCCAAGTATAAGTAATATTTTGACGAACATCGAAGAATGAAGCATCGTCATTATATTCATCACCCATTATTCCCACGTAGGTTCCAACTAATGTTCCGAATACTGCTTGTTCATAATCGGATGTTCCATCATTTTTAATATTGTACAACCAGAAGATTACATTTTGCGCTAAGAAATTCGACCACTGAAGACCTCTTACAGAAACTTGTATTGCCTCACCTCTTCTTGTTGGATCCGTTGAGTCAGGCATAAATCCCCATCGTTGAAACATTGATTGGTCTTCGTTATCGTCCATCCAAAAATAGCTTTCTTGATCAGCATTAAATTGGCCGCGTCCGAAATACCCATTCCAATCTACAGATGGCGTAATATACTTTCCATTTACAAGAACAGGTTTTCCAGTATAACTCCAGTCAGGCTGATCAGGCCATTGCATTGGCCAGGTTTGTGGTAAATTGCTCATTGCAACTCCACCAATACTCTGATCAATTATTGGATTATTAAATCCTGGTATTGGATCAAAGCCCCAAAATGCGCCGCCAGCACCTGATCTTCCGCCGCCAGGCCTAGAAACAGGAGTTATCTGAACGTTTACAATAGTGTCAATATAACTTATAATATTGCCATTATTATCTTTAACTGGGATTGGTGGAAGTTTTAATCCAACCAATGGAGAAACGTCTCCGACATAACCATCGGGATCATACTTCCATGCACCTCGAGGATATCCAGGTAATGAAGATGGTTGAGCTATAACTCCATAATTAGCAAAAATAGTTCTAACTTGATTACCTCTATGAACACCAAAAGTACGATACGTGCTGCTACCACGAGAGGTAATTTCTCTGCTTTGAGGAAAAGAATTTGTAACAACAAATAGAGTTATAAAAAATAAATAAATTAAGTATCTAAATTTTGTCATAATAATTCCACTAATTAAACTTATTGGTTGAAATAAAAAGTAGTGCCAAATTCAATTCTTCTAGGTTCAGAATAAAATGACGGATTGTTATAATAATCTTGAACCGAATTTACCAAGTGAGTTGGGTTGCCATTAGTTAATGCTAAATATTCTGATATTGTATAATTTGCAACACCGCTGTCATTATATACGTTAAGCTGATTTTCTGTATCAAGTAAATTATAAACTCTTAGGAAGAAGCTAAGCTTGTGTTTCCCAATAACAAAATCTTTATATGCTCTTAAATCAATATTAAATGTAGATGGTTTCAATCCCGCATTAGTTAAGATTTGCGAAAGGTCTAAAGATTCGCTTGGCGTATATGGGAAACCACTTCCATATTGTCCGATTAAACTAAATCCCCAATCTTTGTCGCCAGAATAAGAAAATGTTGCATTAATTGTTTGCGCTTGATCCCAATTCAAACTTGCCATTTGCTGCTCTGGTCTCTGTCCGCTTGTATAAAGATTAATAGTTGCATTTGGATCAGAAGCATTTCCTTTTGCTGATTGCAAGGTATAATCAAGAGTTGCTGACCAATGATTGGTTAATCTTTTTGTTACAGAAAGTACAATTCCTTTAACAAATCCGAAATCACTATTTACAAATTGCACATAAGTTGCAGCACCACCGTAAATTGGAATTAAGTTTGTTGCTGTTCCTGCTAAGTTTCTGATGTCTCTAAAATATCCTGTTAAGTCAAAAGTTATATCGTCGGAAAGCGCTTGCTGTATACCTACTTCACCACTGATTGTTTGTTCCGGCTTTAGATCTGGATTACCTGCAACGCCTAAGTTTCCAGTTCCCTGTCCAAATTTAAAATCAGGATTTGTGTATAATAAATTGAAATTTGGGATCTGAAAAAAATGTCCATAAGAAAAATGAATTACACCACGAGCTGTAATTGGGAATGCGACTCCAAGTCTTGGGCTAACTTGAAACTTCGGTGTAGCTTTTTTATACCAAATAGCTTCTCGTTGTGCAAGCGTCATTCCAATATGTGCAGGATCAACTGGGTTATAAATATTAGGATCAGCTGGATCAGTAAGAGTATGACCATCAGGATAAAAATAATCTCCTCTTATACCAATATTTACTATTAAAGATTTTAATTCAATTTTATCTTGAATATAAGCTGAAGCTTCAAGCGGTTTTTCCGTATAAAGATCAATATTTAAATTTTGGCTTGGATCATTTGGATTTGGCACATACATGTGTGCATATGGATTTAATGTTACTTGCGGATCCTGAAGTGAATCAGCTTGGAATAACGTTGTATTTGCGTAAGTGAGATTATGCTTATTAAATTCAAATCCTAATTTAACCTGATGAATTGGCGTAACCTGAGAAGTCAAATCAAATTTAATTCCATAGGTTCCAGTAGCTCTTCTGAACATAGTATGCTGAGTTCCACCAGTAAGAAAAGAAGGGACTTCTTGAGGAGCTTCAGATAAAAGTGCAATGTTTGTATATCTAGGATCGTTAGGATCGGCATAAACGTAAGTTTGATATTCATTATAGAAATATGAAAGATCTAACTTATAAAATGTTTCGGCACTTAGAGTATGAGTTATTGCTAAAATATTTGTATTTGCTCTTTTGAAATTATGGTAATTACCATCCGGGTTGTATGTAAATGCCTGATCATAATTTTGATAATTCATATTATCGATAATATAATTATAATCAACTTTCACATCCGGAATAGGTTTCCATGTTAACTTACCTTGTCCATAAATTTTTTCATTCCAATTCATTGGTACCATAGAACTATCGCCAACGCCACTGGGCAATGCATTTATAATATATCTTGAAGATACCGGGTATGTTGGTCCTTGATTAACTGTTATATTCCATGGATTAAATATTTTTTGTCCGTAAATCCACCCGCCGAAATAAATGTAACGAGCATAAGTATAAAAAGTAAGTTTATCCGGAATGATTGGACCACTTAGCCCTCCTTCAACATCTCTAATATCAGCTGGTCTAAACTTATTATCATTCTTGAAAATATTTGTGTGAGTTGTATAATGAGTTCCCCAATAAGTTGTAAAATTTCCTTTTATCTGATCACCGCCGTCTTTGGTTGCAATATTAACATAACCAGACAAGGCTTTTCCATACTCAGCATTAAAAGCACCGCTGACAAACTGAAGCTCTTGAATCGAGTTTACATTTACATCAACAACGTTTGACCCATCATAAACATCAGTTACCGGAACTCCATCAATTGCATAAACAACTTCACCTGTTCTTCCTCCACGAACACTTCCGCCAACAATACCAGCTTGGAGATTTAGAACTTCACTAAATTCAGAAACTGGTAATGCAGTTATTTGATTTGCATCGATAATTGCAGTAGAAGCAGTCAAATCTTTTTGAACAAGTGGCCTCTTTGCTGTTACAACGACTGCCTGCACTTCAACTGCTGTTTCTTTAAGTAAAAAATCTTCTCTTGTTGTTAAATCAATAGACACATGCACGCCTTGGAGTTCTTCTGTCTGATAGCCAATTGCCGAAACTTTCACATTATAAACTCCAGGTGAAATTCCAAGTATGGAATAATTTCCATCCAAATCAGTTGCAGCGCCCATTGATGTTCCCATAATAATTATATTAGCACCAATAATAGGCTGCTTGTTTCCAGCATCAAGCACTTGACCTGCAATTTTTCCCGTTTGGCAAAAGATTTCAGTTGATAAAAAAATGGAAAGAATAAGAATGGAAAATAGTTGTAGCCAAAATCTCATTTATCCCTCCGGAACAAAATTATTTTGATCATAAGATGGTATCCTTAGAAAAGAGTATACGATTATCTATTTATTACCTAAAACTTAATTTTATAAAAAAATCATGATTCATTTAAAGAAGCAATCCAAAAATTTGTTGTTATGCTATAATTCTTCTCTTTTTAAATGAAATTTTTTCCTAATCAATTCTCAATTTTAATTTCATTTAATCCAAATTTGCTGCTCAGCTAATTATTAAATTGAGGTTTAAATTTATCTAGTATAAACTATATATTTATCATTCGCTATACCACTACCTAAACGTGGGTATTTTATACATATTATGCAATATTTTTAATTTTACCCTACCTAAATAGATAGGAAAAATTAACATATTTTTATCGTTGCTAAATAAAAAATTTTAGATCAAATTAATCCTTCTTTTATTGCTTTTGCAACTGCTTCTGATTGTGAATGAACGTGAAGCTTTTTATAGATATTTCTAAAATGAAATCTCACGGTTTCAATACTTATAAAAAGTGAATCTGCAATTGTTTTGAAACTATTTCCTTCTACCAAACCACTTAATATTTCTTTTTCCCTGGGAGTTAAAATATTTTGTTGATTTGACGGAGAAGTCTGTTTTTTCAGCTGAAAAAAATCAATTACTTTTCGGGCAATATGCGAGCTCATCGGCGCACCGCCTTGATATGCTTCTTGTATTGCCTCTAATAATTTTGAAGGTGGAGTTTTTTTAACCAAATAACCGCAAGCACCAGCACAAAGCGCATCAAATATTAAATCATTTTCTTCATAAACCGTAAGAACTAAAATTGTAAGGTTTGGTAAAATTGCTTTTGACTGTTTAATACCTTCTATTCCATTCATTCCGGGTAAACCAATATCCATTAACAAAACATCCGGATTTTGCTTTTCCAAATTTTTCAGCATGCTTTCACATTTAGGATATGATGCAATACAGCTATAACCCGGTGTACCGTCAATTAAAATTTTTAAACCTTCGCGAATCGTATCATTATCTTCAACTACGATTACTTTAATCATCGCTTAACTCCGAACACTTTCAAAAGAAATTTCTTAGTAATAATTTTGATAAAACTATTTTTTAATATATGATTTCTTAGATCAATTGATTAAAACTATAATTTATCAAATAATCTTACTACTACATGATCATAGGTATTTTAAAATTATTCGGATTGATTTTTAATTTAATACTACCCAAATAGGTAGAAAGACACATTCAGTTGATTTAATTTTTTTGTGAAGAAATATTTTTACCGCATTTTATTTCTTCTTAAGAATTAGATGAATTTATATTTTTTATAGTTTAAATGATTCCTTCTTTAATTGCTTTTGCAACTGCTTCAGACTGTGAATGAACGTGAAGTTTTTTATAAATATTTCGAAAATGAAATCGAACTGTTTCTATGCTAATGAATAATGAATCTGCAATTGCTTTAAAGCTGTTTCCTTCAACTAAGCCGGTTAAAATTTCTTTTTCCCTAGGTGTTAAAATGTTTTGCGACTTTTGAGGTGAAAGTTGTTTCTTTTGCTGGAAAAAATCTATCACTTTTCTAGCTATGTTCGAACTCATTGGCGCACCGCCTTGATGAGCATCTTGTATTGCATCAAGTAATTTTGAAGGCGGAGTTTTTTTTACTAAATAACCGCAAGCGCCGGCACATAATGCATCAAATACCAATTCATTTTCTTCATAGACTGTTAAAACCAGTATTGTAAGATCCGGAAGGATTGCTTTTGCTCTTTTAATTCCTTCAATTCCATTCATTCCCGGTAAACCAATATCCATCAACAGAACATCTGGTTTTAATTTTTCTAAATTTTTTAACATAACTTCACATTGAGGAAAAGCGCCAATACATGAGTATCCTTCAGTTCCATCAATCAAAATTTTTAATCCATCACGAATAGCATAGTTATCTTCAACTACAATAACTTTAATCATTAATTACCTCATCAATTATTATAAATATACTACTTATTGATGAATAATTCTTTTCTAAAATGTTACGGAGTTGATACAGGAAACTTTTTATAAAATATTTCCAACAAATTGAAGAGTTGTACCTTCGCCTTCTTTAGAATTGATATTTATTATGCCGCCAATTGTTTTGGCTCTTTGCTGCATATTAATTAAACCGTTTCCATTTGAAATTTGATCAACATTAAATCCTTTTCCATTATCTTTTAAAACCATTTCAAGATGCTTTCCTCTTATGAAAGCATCAAGAGAAATTTCTGTGCAGCCGCTGTGGGTTATACAATTATTTATTCCTTCTTTGAAAATTAAATATAGATGCTGGCGATGTTCCATTGATAATGAAATTCTTTCTAAGGATTTTAGATTTTCTGATCTGAATGAAATACTTGCGTAAGATGATAACTCGGCATAAGTATCTCTTAAACGAAGAATCAAATCATAAAGTGAATCGCGTTTTGGGTTTACCAGCCAAACAATATCGCTCATGCTGTCGATTAGATTTCTTGAATTATCGCTGATCATCTTTAAACTTTTTTTAACATCTTCATTTAAAGAATCGATTTTTGTAGATATCACTTCACTCAAAATTGAAATTTCAGTTAAGCTTGAACCAATATTATCGTGCAAATCAGCGGCAAGCTTTGTACGAAATCTTTCTATACCTAATAAATATCTAACACGATAAACAATTACGAAAGATATAAATCCGCCAATAACCAAGAATGCAATAATTATAAACCACCAAGTTTTCCAAAATGGAGGCAAGATAATTAATTTAATTGAAGCACCTTTTTCATTCCAAGTTCCATCATTGTTAGAGCCTTTTACTTTAAAAATATATTTACCAGGATCTAAATTTGTGTAGGTTACATATCTTCGGCTTCCAGATTTGACCCAATCTTTGTCAAATCCTTCCATCATATAAGCATATTGATTCTTACTTGGAACAGTATAATCTAGTGCAGCGAATTCAAAAGAAAAAACATTTTTACTGTAAGGTAAAGTTATTTCTTTTGTCATCGTTATAGATTGTTTCAAAGGTGAATCATCTTTGGCAATTTCTACTGGCTTATTAAAAATTTGAAAATCAGTAATAACAATTGGCGGCACGTGTTTATTATCTTTTAAAGTTGCTGGAAAAAAAGCATCAACACCGTTTGTGCCTCCAAAAAACAATTCACCATTTAATCCTTTAAAGTTTGCGCCCCAAAAAAACTGATTACCCTGCAGCCCATCACTTTGATAATAGTTTCTAAAAATTTTTGTTAGAGTACTAAATCTTGACAAGCCATTATCAGTGCTTAACCACAAATTATTTTCATCGTCTTCTAAAATTCCATAAATAATATTGCTTGCTAATCCATCTTTCATTTCGTAATGAACAAATTTTGCATTATTAGGTTCCCCAATTTTTTGTTGGTCAACTGGAAGTTCATTTAAGCCGCCACCGTATGTTCCAAACCAAATATTTCCTGAATTATCTTCAAGAACTGAAATAACACGATTATCACTTAAACTATTCGGATCATCTGCAATATGTGTATAGTGAATAAA
>DAIEML010000180.1 GCA_027349615.1 Ignavibacteriales bacterium
GTAAACAAGAACGGCTTGATCGACTGGAAAATATCAATGTTGATAGCCGAAAGAATTATAAAAATAATTATTATTGCCATCGTAGTAATTATCGGACCGATTGCGTTCTCTACCAACGCAGAAAAAAGGAACGCAAGTGTTGCGACGACACCCATGCTCAGCACAGCAAAACAATAAGCGAGAAGAAATCTCCAGAGAATATCATTCTTCGCCAGCACTATTATCGTACCGGATTTTAGCACAATCAATTCACCGGTTCCAAACAATAAATATCCCAGCCCCATACTGATGACCGCAAGCCACAATATTAATAGAAAAGTATAAATCAGTCCGGCAACAAATTTTGAAAAGATGATTTGGAATCTTGAAACCGGTCGCGTGATTAAAATCCGGTAAGTTCCGGCGGTTGCTTCACCGGCAAGAAGATCTCCGGCAACAAGCGTTATCAAAAACGGAATGTGTACCGCTAGACTATTCAGAATTAGGTACGAAACAAAGTAAGTGTTTAGAAGATTGCCGACAAATATAAAAGTATCTTGAAGCTGTCTTGTAACGAAATTTAAAGATCTCGTCCCTTCAATGTGCATTGCAAATTCAATTACCGGAATTAAAACAGCGATCGCGATAAATCCAATGTAAGTGCGCCACTTCTTAAATATTTTATAAAGCTCGATACTTATCAAATTATACATTAAGATTCCTTGTTCGTAATATTTAAAAAATATTCTTCTAATGATCTTGTCGGAATTACCGCTTTAACCGCAACGTCATTTTGAACTAAATATTTGTTTAATTCCGGAACTTCACCTGGTGAAAGATTAAATATCATCTTCCCATTAATTGAAGATTCAAGGTCGTTTATCCAACGAGTGTTGGCTAAGATAGATTTCGCTTTTTCCGCATCGCCAACTTCCAGTGCGACACGAAGCCTGTTCGCGTTCAACAAATCTTCTACCCTGCCCTCAACTTTGGCTGAGCCTTTATTTATTATTATCATTCTGCTTGCAACCAGTTCTACTTCAGATAGAATGTGCGACGAAAGAAAAATTGTTTTCTTTTTTTCTTTGCTGAGAAAAATTATAAGGTCTCTTATTTCTTTCATCCCCTGCGGATCGAGCCCGGTTGTCGGCTCGTCGAGAATTATAAGATCAGGATCGTGCAGAAGCGCCTGCGCTAGTCCGAGCCTCTGCTTCATGCCGTGAGAAAAAGTTTTTACTTTGCTTTTGAATCTTTTTTCCAGGCCGACAATTTCAAGCACCTCCATTATTCTCTGTCTGGAAATTTTATGGCCTGAAATTCTGCCAAGTATTTCCAAGTTTTTAAAAGCTGAAAGATTTCCGTAAAAATCGGGCTTCTCAACAATGGCGCCAATGCGCCTAAGAATTTCAATTCTGTTTTCCTTCAGCGTTTTGCCGAAAATTTTTATGACGCCTTCATTCGGCGATATGAGTGATGTGAGCATTCTGATAGTTGTGCTCTTACCCGCTCCGTTTGGACCTAAGAATCCGAAGACATCACCGCTGTATACATTTAGGTTCAACCCGTCTACAGCTTTTACTTCTTTGAATTGCTTCGAAAGATTTGTTACTTCAATTATTTTTTCCTGTTCCAAATTTATACTCTAATATTAGGGTGATTATGATCAACTTGAAAATATTTTCTTAAAAATAAAATTTACTTTTAAAAATAATTTATTTTTAATCTTGTATGCATTATTATTTACATAAACGGAAAAAATCATAGTTAAAGCATGCAAATTGCAATTCATGCTCAATGTTTTATATAATATACTCATTTTAAAAATCAAAATTTTTTAAATTGAATCAAATAAAATTTGTTAATAAAATATTTTTTCTGGTTCAAATTCCAACAGTGAAAAAATTTAATTTGGTTTTTAAAAGAAATATTCTGAAGTTTGTACCAACTCAACCACACAGAAAAATTTTCAAAAAAAATTTTTTTTTGTTCTATTTCCTTTTAAGTTAAAATTATTTAGTTTGAATTTGCCTTAAGAAAAAATCAAGCGCTAAGATTTTTCAATAATGAATAAAAAATTTTACTATTCCAGCATTTCTAAAAAAATAATAAAGAGCCAGATTTTGTTTTTAAATTTTAGATTTTTACTTCGAGCGAAGGGAGTATATAAATGCAAATAAAAAGATATTTCACGAAGGATGGGAAAGATCCTCTATCATCGATAGAATTTTCAAAAAGGACATCCGAGATAAAAAATCCAGATGGCTCCAGTGTATTTAAGATGGATGATGTTTCTGTTCCTGAATCGTGGTCTCAAGTTGCAACGGATATTATTGCTCAAAAATATTTTCGTAAAGCAGGCGTTCCAAAACTTGTAAAAAAAGTTGACGAAAACGGTGTACCTGAATGGCTTCAATCGTCAGAAGCTGATACTGAAAGGCTTCAACAGCTTTCGACCAAAGAAAGATATTCTTCGGAAACTGATGCAAGACAAGTATTTCATAGGCTTGCCGGATGCTGGACTTATTGGGGTTGGAAAGCAAAATATTTTGATACTGAAAACGATGCTCGAGCATTTTATGATGAATTAATGTATATGCTCGCTAATCAAATGGTTGCACCTAACAGCCCTCAATGGTTTAATACCGGTTTACATTGGGCATATGGAATTACTGGGCCATCTCAAGGACATTATTATGTAGATTACCTAACAGGTAAATTAACCGCTTCAAGCGATGCTTATTCACATCCGCAACCACATGCTTGCTTTATCCAATCAGTTAAAGATGATTTAGTTAATGAAGGTGGAATTATGGACCTTTGGGTTCGGGAAGCCAGACTCTTTAAATATGGTTCTGGTACTGGATCTAATTTTTCGGATATTCGTGGCTCAAATGAACCATTAAGCGGTGGAGGAAAATCTTCCGGATTAATGTCTTTCTTAAAAATTGGAGATCGTTCCGCAGGCGCTATAAAATCTGGTGGTACAACAAGACGTGCAGCGAAAATGGTTACCCTAGATCTCGATCATCCTGATATTGAAGAATATATTAACTGGAAAGTTGTTGAAGAACAAAAGGTAGCTTCCATAGTTGCAGGTTCAAAACTTTGCAATTTTCATTTGAATGCTATTATAAAAGCTTGTTATGATGAACATCCTGAAAATGATAGATTCAATAAATCGCTAAATAAAAAATTAAGACACGCCGTGCTTGAGGCAAGAAAAGCTCAAATCCCAAACAATTATATTGAAAGAGTAATTCAGCTAGCGAAGCTTGGTTTTAAATCAATCGAATTCCCAATCTATGATACTGACTGGAACTCTGAAGCTTATGCAACTGTTGCTGGACAAAATTCAAACAATTCAATAAGAGTTACAAACGAATATATGAATGCTGTTTTGAATGACGGTGATTGGAATCTTTACTGGCGGGTTGAAAAGAAAAAAGCTAAAAATGAAAAACGAAATCCAAAACCTTGCAAAACAATAAAAGCTAGGGATTTATGGGATCAAATTTCATATGCAGCTTGGTCAAGTGCTGACCCCGGAATTCAATATCATTCTACTATTAATGAATGGCATACATGCCCCGCAAATGGTGAAATCAAAGCTTCAAATCCATGCAGTGAATATATGTTCCTTGACGATACTGCATGTAACCTGGCATCAATTAACTTGATTAAATTTTATGATACAAAAACTCAGAAATTTACTATTGAAGATTTTCGACATACCACTAAGCTTTGGACTATCGTACTAGAATTAAGTGTGTTAATGGCGCAATTCCCTAGTAAAGAAATTGCACAACTTAGTTATGATTTCAGAACTCTTGGCTTAGGTTATGCAAACCTTGGTTCTCTTTTGATGCAGCAGGGAATTCCATATGACAGCAGTGAAGCTTTTGCAATTTGTGGCGCTATCACCAGCATTATGCATATGACAGCTTACTCAACCTCATCAGAAATTGCAAAAGAACTTGGCCCATTTAAAAATTACGAGAAGAATAAAGAAAATATGCTTCGTGTAATTCGTAACCACAGAAGAGCATCCTACAATGTTCCAAATGAAGAGTATGAAGGACTATCTATTTATCCTGTTGGTATCGACCCAAAATTTTGCCCATCAGATTTACTAAAAGCTGCTCGTGAAGATGCAGATCGTGCCCTTGAATTAGGAATGCAATATGGCTACCGAAATGCTCAGGTAACAGTCATTGCTCCAACAGGAACAATCGGTCTTGTTATGGATTGTGATACAACCGGAGTTGAACCAGATTATGCACTTGTAAAATTCAAGAAACTTGCTGGCGGTGGTTACTTTAAAATAATTAATCAATCTATACCTCCAGCTCTTGAAAGACTTGGTTACAACAAAGATCAAATTACTGAGATAGTAAAATATGCTAAAGGCTCAGGCTCACTTGATGGCTGCCCTTATATTAATCCTCAATCATTAAAAGCAAAAGGTTTTAC
>DAIEML010000181.1 GCA_027349615.1 Ignavibacteriales bacterium
AATGTGAAGCATACGCCTGAAGAAACTAAGCCTGCGAAAAAAATCGTCAGCAAAAAAGAAAAGGTAGCTGAGTCAGTTGCTGCGAAAAAAACTGAAGAAGTTGAAGTGGATCTTGAAGTAGCGGTTGTTGAAGAAGAAGCAAAAAAACATGGCGATGTAAAATTTTTAGTCCAAGGAACTCTTTATCCTGACGTAATTGAATCGACACCGTTCAAAGGCTCTTCTGTCACTGTCAAAACTCACCATAACGTTGGCGGTTTACCAGAAAAAATGAATTTGAAATTAATTGAACCTTTCAGAGAATTGTTTAAAGATGAAGTTAGAAGTGTTGGAAGAGAATTAAATATTCCCGAGGAATTTATTGAACGGCATCCTTTCCCCGGGCCAGGCTTGGCTGTTAGAGTTTTAGGAGAAATTACTAAAGAAAAACTTGATATTTTAAGAGAAGCTGACGATATTTTTATTAATGAAATAAAACAAGCAAGTTTGTACAATAAAATATGGCAGGCTTTTGCAGTTCTATTGCCAATTCAGTCGGTTGGTGTTATGGGAGATTTTAGAACATACGATAACGTTTTAGCGCTTCGTGCGGTTACTTCTATCGATGGAATGACAGCTGATTGGTTCAAGTTTGATAATGACTTTCTTTCAGATCTTTCAAGTAAAATTATTAATAAAGTTAAAGGCGTGAACAGAGTTGTTTATGATATAAGTTCTAAACCGCCATCTACAATTGAATGGGAATAAAATGTCTGAAAAAAAATATCAGCTTGATCATAAAATAAAACAGGCTCAAGATTTTGAAGCTCAGGGGAAACTTCTCCATTCAGTTCAAATATACAACTCACTAATTGAAGAAAATCCGGATTTGATAGAATTATATTTTAGACTTTCAAGCCTTTATGAACAATTGGGAAATTTAAATTCTGCTTCAAATCTATTAAGACAAATTTTTGATAAAGATCCAGAAAATAAAGATGTAAGATTATACTTTGGACAATTCTTTTTAAGAAATAGTAAATGGGAAGAAGCGATAGAAATTTTGAGTTATATTCTTCCACAAGAAGAACCAACTGTATCTTTCTTCGTTGGTTATTCTCATTTCATGCTTAATGAATTTGAGCTGGCAAAAAATAGTTTTCTAAATTTTATTTCATTTGAAAAGCAATCTGAACTGGTTCATGAAGCATATATTTATTTGGCAAAAATAGAATTGAAGCTAAAAAACTATGATAACACGTTAATGTATGCTAAAAAAGCAGAAATAATGTATTCAAACTTTTGGGAACTTAATAAAATTTATGCTGAAACTTATTACAACATGGGGATGTTCGCTCATGCAGTAATGCCAATTGAAAAAGCAATCAAGCTTAATATTGAAGAACCTTCAGTGTACGAATTAGCTGGTAAAATTTATTTAAAGCTAAGTGAATTTGCAAAGGCGGAAAAAAATTTTCTAAAATATATTGAGAGGATTGAAGATGTTTCATCAGATATTTACACCAAGCTGGCGGAAGCTTGTCTGAAATCTCAAAAGACCAAAGATGCAATTGCTTATTTTGATATTGCTTTAAAATTAGATCCGGAAAATCAATCTGCAATAACAGGGAAAAATCAAGCTGCCTCTCTTTTAAATAATTCTGTGGTTTCTGATGGCTAGAAGTTTATTTGTCTTTATACTTTTCATATTAATTCCAATTTATTTATTTCCTCAGGAAGCTGCTGATACTGCTGATACTGCAAAAGTTGACTCTGCATTTAATAAAGGGCTAATACTTTACAATTCATCTCAATTTAAAGAAGCTCAAAAGATTTTTAACCAAATTATTACTGATAATAGTTTCAGTCCCAATACAACAATTGCTTATATTTTTGATGGCAAATCTTTGCTTCAATTAAAATTATTTTATGAAGCTAAAGACATACTAAATCAATTTTTGAAAAAATATCCAAATAGCAGTTATACTGACGAAGCAAAATTAACTTTAGCACAGATTTATGTTGAAACAAAAAATTATGAATTGGCTTTAAAGCAGTTAACAACATTAATCGACAATTCATCTTCTGAATTTTATAATACTTATTCAAAAGTAAGTGCAGAAAAAATTGCGTTTAATTATTTATCTCCTCATCAAATAAAAATAGTTTTGGATAGCACAAAAGAAATTAATTCCAAACCATTTTTATTATTATTACTTGGGAAAAAATATCTTCAGAATGATGATTCATTAAATTCATCAAATGCATTTAATAGTTTGATAAAAGAATTTCCAGCATCAAGTGAAAGTATTGAAGCAGCTAAATTGATCAGTACTTTAACAACTCGGAAAGAACTTTATACAACTCCCGTAATTGCCGCATTGCTGCCTCTTAGTACAACTTCTGAGAATGTTGATAAAAGAGCAGTTAATGAAATTCTTGATGGGATAAAATTTGCAGTTTCATCATATAATAAAAATCATGATCAAAAAGTCGGCCTTATTATAAGAAATACTTATCGAGGTGCAAAAGAAATATATAAGGTAAAAAATGAATTAATGACTGTGCATTCATTAAAAGCTATAATTGGTCCAATTTATAGTGACGAAGTTAAAGAGACATTAAATGCATTTAGAGGAACAGATATTCCGATAATTTCTCCAACGGCTACTGATGATAGCTTAACAAGTTTATACTCATATTTTTTCCAAGCAAATCCTTCTTTTCAGTTACGTGGAAAAATTATGGCTGAATATATTTACTTTGTCGAAAACAAAAAAAGAATGGCAATACTTTATGCTGATCAAGGTTATTCCCAAATTTTTGCAGATTCATTTTCAAAAGAATTTAAAAATTTAGGCGGCAAAATAATTGTAACTCAAAAATATAACAGCGACAGCACATCATTTGAAAACCAAATTTCTAAAATAGCTGCAGATTCTTCAAAGCTTGATGGCATTTATTTACCTTTAACTGATAGTCGCAATGTCCCGGCAATTCTTTCGCAGTTTGTTTTATATAATTTTAGTCTTCCAATTTATGGAAATCAAGATTGGTTCCTTGCAAAAGGATTTGAGACTTATCCTGAATTGAGTAATAAATTAACTTTTGATTCCGATTATTTTATTGATTATTCCGATTCTTCATTTCAGCTATTCAACAAAGAATTTTATAAGCAAACTGGAATTGAAGCTGATAGATATGTTTTATATGGATTCGATATTGCAAATTATTTATTCTCAGTTGTTAAAGATTTTAATACTGATAGAAAAACATTAGCTAACGAACTCGAATCAAAAATTAAATTTTTAGGATTTCATAATAACATATATTTTGATAAAGAAAGAGAAAATAAATTTCTAAATATTGTCAGATATAAAGATGGAAAATTTGAATTAGTAGACAAATTTAAATTAAGTAAATAAAATTTTGAAAGGGGGTAAATGTTAAAAGTAAAAGAACTTCCCAGTGATGATCGGCCGCGTGAAAAACTAATGATGCGCGGTGCTCATAATCTTACCGATACAGAATTAATTGCAATTCTTTTGAGAACTGGAACAAAAGGTAAATCAGTAATTGATTTAGCGCAAGAACTTCTTACATTACAAGGAAATCTTGCTGTTCTTGCGTCTAAATCCATGTCAGTTCTAACAAAAAGTTCGGGTATTGGAAAGGATAAAGCCGCAACACTTTTGGCTGCTTTTGAAATAAGCAGAAGAATATTATCTCAATCAAAATGGTTCTCCGAAAAAAATATTACATCACCAAAAGATATTGCTGAAATTTTTATTCCGTTATTAAAAGATGAATTAAAAGAAAAATTTATTGTGGTTTGCTTAAATACAGCCAATAAAATAATTAAAATGGAAACAATTTCGATTGGGAGCCTAAATTCAAGCGTAGTTCATCCTCGCGAAATATTTAAAGCAGCCATTGAAAATAGCTCTGCCAGTATAATTTTAATTCATAATCATCCCAGTGGAAATCAAGAACCAAGTTCTGAAGATATAACTATAACGAAAAAAATTGTCGAATCTGGTAAGATTTTGGATATACCGGTTTTTGATCATTTAATAATTGCTGGAAATAATTTTACAAGCTTTGTTGAAAGAAGAATAATTTAAATTTGTTATATATAACATATAATTATTATGAAAATAATGTTTTGCTTGAATTTTTTACTCTAATTTGTTATATAGTGTAAGCTATAAAAACTTAATTTGCAATGAATTAGTTATTATTTTGTGTTCTTTGTTCCGATGTAATTTATTGAGAACTGTTACGGAAAATTTTAAACAACTTACTATAAAATTAATTTTTGGAGGTTCTAATATGAAAGTTACTAAAATTGTTAGGAACACTGTTATAGTAACTGCTTTTGCTGTAACAACAGCATTTTTAAGCGG
>DAIEML010000182.1 GCA_027349615.1 Ignavibacteriales bacterium
TTAGAGAAAAAAAATCTCCTTTCAGGCGCCTTTAATTCAATTATAGATGAACTTGCTGAATATTGTCATCGCTCGGTAACTAACAACATTAAAAAAAGCAAAATAATTATTGAAGGATTTAATGATTTAACAGTTTCAATAACATTCTCACCGGTAGAAAGGCATACAACAGAATAATTTTCTTTTTCAAGAGTATGAACTATAATGCGCTGAACAACTAAACTATCTTCTGCCAAAAGTATTTTGATAGATTTCGATTCCATAGAAATATTAAACTAAAAATAAAAACTATTGTATAAATGAAACTTATTTTTCGAATAGGGAAAGTTCAAAAATAATCTTAATTTAATTTCAGAAAATTGTACAAACAATTTAAAAATAATCTTAACTCATAAACAAAATAAATAAAATAAAAATATCAATATAGCTTAGCTAAATATAAATGAAATACATCCATATACTTATTTTCCTTATCATAATTCCTAATATTTACGCACAAAGCAATTTAACTTCAGATGAATTATTTAACAAAGCACGTGAAGCAGCTTTTGATCAGAAAGACCGAATACAGGCCAGAAATATTTGTAAAGAAATATTAAAAAGAAGTCCAGATTATACAGATGTAGAAATATTTCTTGCACGTCTGTATACCTGGGATGATATGTATGATTCTGCCAGAACTGTATTCAAAAATATTTTTGCTAAAGATTCATCTAACCATGATGCAATAAATGCAGCAATTGATATGGAATATTGGTCTGATAATCCCAGACAAGCTTTGATTTATTGTAATCTTGGATTAGAAAAATTTCCTAATTCAGAAGATTATTTATTAAAAAAAACAAAAGTATTGGCCGAATTAAAAATGTATGATGCTGCTTTTAATACAATTGAAAAACTTCTTGAAATTAATAACTCAAATGGAGAGGCAATAAGTTTAGCTGAAAGATTAAAAGAAGAAGTTAGAGTGAATGCAATTACAATTAATTATTCATACGAAAAATTCAGCAAAATATTTTCTCCTTGGCAGCTTGGATTTATTCAATATTCAAGAAAAACACCGATCGGGACAACAATCTTACGAGCTAATTACGGCGATCGCTTTGACACAAAGGCACTGCAGTATGAAATTGATATGTACCCAAGATTTGCTGATGGTCTATATGCATATTTAAATTTCGGGTTGTCCAATTCAAACATTTTTCCTAAGACACGATATGGAGCATCATTATATTACAGTTTACCATTCAGCTTTGAAGTTGATGCAGGCTTTAGATTATTAAAATATTCTTCGGATGTTTGGATATACACTGGCGCAATTGGAAAATATTATAGCAATTTTTGGTTTTCTTTTAGAACTTTTATTACTCCGAGTGTTCAATATGCTTCGCATTCATATTCTTTAACTGTCAGATATTACTTATCAGGCGCAGATAATTATATAGCGATTTCCGGCGGAAGCGGAATTAGTCCGGATGCAAGTTCAATTGATAATCAGAATTATTGGCTTAAATCGAACAAAGGCGGAATTGAATATCAAACTAAAATTGTCAACAATATTATAATTAATTTATCAGGTGATTATTCAAATGATGAAGTTTCGCCTGGAAGTTTTATATCTGAATTTACAGCTGGAATTAGTTTAAAATATTTATTCTAAATAAATCTAAATGAAAAAATATTTTATAATTATTATTCTTGCTGTCATCTTTACATTTCCAATTTGGATGTTTGTCGGCTGGCTAATTGAAGGTAAAAAAGAATTAAAAGTTATCGCCGTTGATAAAACATCTTTATCTTCTGAAGGAATTGAACATCGGTCATTATTTTGGGTTTTGGATCACGAAAAATATTGTAAAACGAATCGTTCTATTTATTCAATCTCAAATGATTATTATGGATTTTTCCCTGGCCAAAATTATCAATATGTTATAAAAGGACTTGAAAATATTTCAAACCAAAAACTGCAATCCTTAGCTGACAATTATGATATGACTTACTTTACTGATACCTATGGTGTTTATAAAAAAGATTGGTATGGAAATAACTATAAAGGAGATTTATCAAAAATATTATATGGAGGTATGTCTGATCAAGATTTAACTTTTCTTTTAATGATGAAAGCACAACACAAATTAATAATTTCTGAGTATAACGATATTGCAACTCCAACATCAAAAGAAATTAGAAGTAAATTTGAAGAAGCTTTTAAAATTAGATGGACTGGCTGGGCAGGAAGATATTTTGATAATCTTGATACAAGCATAAATAAAGAAGTTCCGGAATGGTTGATTAAAGATTATAAATCGCAGCACAAGAATAAATGGCCGTTTAAAAATTCGGGGATAGTTTTTGTGAACGATAATGGAAGAACAGAAATATTAGAAAACAAAAAAGATCTTAACGAAGAAGCTCCGCTGATTTTAACTAATGAAAGAAACCAAGAAAGATTTCAAATACCTCAAACAATTAAATATACTTATTGGTTTGATGTAATGTTAACTTCACATTCAAATAATGTTGTTTCCGTTTATCAAATAAAAACGAATGCTAGAGGTGATTCAATTCTAAATTCTATTAATATTCCAAATCCATTTCCTGCTGTAATTGAACATTATGATAAGGATTATAAATTTTATTATTTCTGCGGGGATTTTTGTGATAATCCAGTTGACATGGTTTTTACTAAATTTTTAGGAATAACAAATTTTAGAGAATTATTTTATTCATCAAATAATTTAATGGATAGAAGCGGTTTCTTTTGGATGTATTATGAACCGATGTTAACAACAATCTTAAATGAATATTATAGATCATTAAATAAAATTAAAAAATAAATTGAGATGGAATTAGTTTATCCGTTTTAATGAGGTAATCATTTCGCTGCTTAAACTCATCAAATAAATTTCCAATTTTATCAAGCATAGTTTGATTTGTCGATGGAATTAAATTCAAGTTTTCATCAATCCTATATAGAGTTTTGTCAGATAGAAAATAATCACGATATAAGTAATCTAATAATTCATTTTTATTCCTCATCAAAGGATAACTATGAACATCTTGAAATTGTCTTGCAGTATCAAGTCCAGAGCCCATGAAAGTTGTCTCAGAAGGAATATCAATTTTATAATTCTTATTTAGGAATGCTAATATTGATGGAGCGATATCGAATTGAGATGAAACAGAAGAAAATTTTGCAGTTCTTTTTAGCATTGGAGAAAATATTATCAACGGAACATGAAATCTATCTATTTGATTTAGTATCGGAATTTCAGGCATTCTATGATCGCCGGTGATTATAAAAATTGTGTTGTTGTAATCTGCTCTTTTCTTATATTCATTGAAAAAATATCTGTAAGCATCATCTGTGTATACAACAGTTGAAAGCATATTTCTGTAGCTTTTATCTTGAGCAATAATATCCGGGCTTAAATTAGAATTATTAATTATGCTATCAACTATTTTTTTATAATAATTCTGGTTTGCAACCAAAAAAGGATCATGCATCGAAAGTGTCATTGAAATATCAATTCGATTTTCACTCTGATCTTGATTAGTAACTTCAAAATATTTTTCAAATAATTCTTTGTCGCCATAACCCCAAGTAAATCCATTACCGTTTGATGGCATTTTTTTATATCCAGGACCGAAATTTTTTATATCAACAATTTGAGCATTTTGCTTTTTAAAAAACGTATCCATAAAATCGAAATGTGAATCTCCTCCATAAAAAAACTTTGCAGCGTATCCATTTTTCACTAAAAGTTTTATTAATGAAAAATGCGGAGGCATATTATCACCAAGTTCAAGAAAACCTTTTTCAGCGAAAGGAAGAGATCCAAAAATTGAAGGTGGAAAGGCGAAAGTTCTTCCCCCGCAGCTTAAAAAATTATCCCAATATAAACTATGTTGAGCAAGTGAATCCAAGAAAGGAGTAAAGCTTCCCATGTAAGCGCCTTCGCCAGAATAACCCTTACCCAAACTTTCTGTAACTAGAAATACGAAGTTTGGTTTTTTATTACCAATATTAAAATAATTTCCAAGCACATCAGGAGAATTTTCAGTATGAAGAAAAGGATATTTATTATTTACATAATTAAAACCTGATGCAGTTGTTGAATCGCTATCGTAATAATAATTAGAAATTGGAATTTCAAAATCTTCTACAAAGAAATAATGATATGATTTTGAAATAAAGAATTGCAGTTTGTTAACTTCTAAAAAATATTTAGATGAATTTGTCATGCCTTTCGAACTTGAGTAAATATCCTTGGCGCTGAATAAAGAAATAATTATTAAAAAGTAAAAAATAAA
>DAIEML010000183.1 GCA_027349615.1 Ignavibacteriales bacterium
TACTTAATGCAAACTCTGCAATTGTTGAAAGCAAACCCGAATAAGAAATCCCCGCAGCTCCAGCCGCTCTAACAAATCCAGAGTCTGTTGATATATCCGGATTCGGATTTACTTCAATTACAAACGGATTATTATTTTTATCTAATCGAATATCTACGCGCGCATAATCTCTGCAATTCATTGCTTCAAATGCTTGAAGTGCAATTTCTTCAATATTCTTTTTTAAATCTTCTTTTAACTCTGCTGGGCAAACTGGTTTTGTGTTTTCATAATAAACGCTGTCTTCCATCCACTTGCCGTCATAAGTAACAATTTTCGGTAATCCTTCTGGTAAAGTGTTGAATTTAATTTCTGAAATTGGAAGAACTTTATTTCCAAGAATCGCAACATTCAATTCGCGCCCATCGATGTATTCTTCAACTATTACTTCCTTTTTATAAGTTTTTTGAAGAAAGTTCAGCTGCTTCATGAGAGCTTCAAAGTTATTTACAACTGAGAATTCAGAAATTCCTATGCTGGCATCTTCATTCAGAAGTTTAAGGATTACAGGAAAATTTAATTTGAATTCTTCTTCGGAAATTTTTTGTGAATATGCGATGGTTAAAGAATTTGGCGTGGCGATGTTGTGCGAACGTAAAATATTTTTTGCTCGTTCTTTATTCAAACAATTACCCAAACAAGAAGGAACATTTCCAGTAAAATCATAGCCAAGCAATTGGAAAAGGCCTGCCATGCAATATTCGTATGTAGATATACCTTCAATCGATTCAACAAAATTAAATATTACATCAGGAGAAAATTCATTAATTGACGAAATCGTTTTTTCGACATTTTTATCAACTGCTAATGATTGAACAGTTGTGTAATGTTCACCCAAGCTGCTTTCTATTTTAATAATTTCTTTTGAAAACGCTGTTTCGGAAAGATCGTTCGGAGGAAGATCTGCATCTGCGGAATCGATAGCTTGCGGCTTTCCGTTATAGATTGCGAAGATGCTTACAGGAGAATTATAGCAAATTAAAATTTTTGCATTCTTCTTCATATCAAATTATGTCTTTTGGCAGCAACATAAAGAACTTTATTTATCATCTCGTCGTAATTTAAACCTTTGGTGCGCGCTGCTTTGGGGAAACATGAATTCTCTTCAGGATTCGGAAGTATTCCCGGCAACGGATTCACTTCAATTATATTGGGTTCATTGTTCGTATCTAGCCGAACATCGATCCGGCTCCAGTCTTTGCATCTAAGAACATTGTACGTCCTTAAAACTGTTTCACTAATTTTTTTCTCCAGCGTCGAATCAATCTTTGCTGGGCAAGAAAAAACATCGAGTGGATTTTCTTTTGTGTCTAAAATCCACTTCGCCTCGTAAGAATAAATTGGAATAAAATCTTTTGGAAAATCGTTGTAGCTGATTTCAACTATCGGCAGTACTTCAGCTTCATTTCCATTCCCGATTATTGCAACTGTAAATTCTCTTCCCGGCAAAAATTTTTCTACCAATGCTGATTGATTATACTCAATTAATATTCTTTCGACTTCTTTAATTAGTTCTTTCTTGTCTTTAACAAAAGAAGAAGAAAATATTCCTTTGCTCGAACCTTCAGAAATCGGTTTAACAATTAATGGAAAGTTTAAATTTATTCTTTTTGCCGTTTCAAGATTATCTACCAAAACAAATTTTGCATTTGGAATTTTATAATAAGATAAAATTTCTTTTGTTCTTGCTTTATCAAGACAAGTTGCCAATGTTAATGGATCCGAGCCGCTGTAAGGAATTTGAAGCATATCCAATATTGATGGGATTTGTGCTTCTCGGCTTACACCGTTAAAGCCTTCGGCGATGTTAAATACTATGTCGGGATTAATTTCTTTTAATTTTGTGAACGCAGAATGATCAGCTTCGACCAAAGTAACGTTATGATAACTCTCAATTGCATGCTTAACTGCGTTTATTGTATCCCAAGTGTCCCATTCGGCATAGGTGTCGATTGATTTTTGTGATTGAGTAGGCTCTGAGTTTAAAATTGGGGATACTTCTTCAAGGAAAGTTTGACTTTCTGGTTTGACATTAAAGGTTAATGCAACGTTCAATCTAACATTGAACAACGAAGATAAAATATTTTCTCCTTAGAAAATTTTTGTGACAAATATAATTAATAAAAAATCCAAGTCAAGATTTTTTTATCACTCAGAAAATTTTTCCTGAAAATCTTTTTCAGTTTTTTTTCTGATCATAAATAATTTTTAAAAACTTTTTTTAAAATTCCAACAAAAAAATTTTTCTCACGACAAATTTATAACAAAAAAAAATTAGAAATCAAATTTTCTTGGTCATATCAGAAAAAAAATTTTAAAATTTCGTTTAAAACACCTTCTCGAAAATATTTTCAGGCAATCTTTGCGTAACGAAGATTACCAGAATAATGTTCGAGAAGATTTTTTCTTATTACCTGGTTGGCTTCATTTTGTAAGTGCGGATCTTTTTCGATGAGTTCGAATGCTTTCTCCTTTGCGAGCTGAATTACATTAATATCTTCGACTAAGTTCGCATGCTTAAGCTCTCGAAAGCCGCTCTGCTGCGTGCCAAAAACATCTCCCGGTCCCCTTAACTTTAAATCCATCTCAGCAATTTTAAATCCATCTGAATATTTTACCATCGATTGCATTCTAACTGATGATTTATATTTCTCAAGCTGAGTTGGTGAAAGATATTCCAAATCCAACTGAAAATTTTCATGCTTTGCTGCAAACTCATCTTTTGTAACAAGAATACAGTAAGCAGCTTTATCACTTCTTCCAACTCTTCCTCGAAGCTGATGAAGCTGAGATAATCCAAATCGGTGTGCATCATTAATCAAAATAATATTTGCATCGGGAATGTCTATGCCGACTTCGATGACAGTTGTTGCGATCAGCACATCAAATTTTTTTGCAAAGAAGAGAAGCATCACTTCTTCTTTTTCCTGCCAAGACATTCTTCCGTGGATTAATCCGACATTAATATTTCTGAAATAAGTTTCCTTCAACTCATTATAAAAAGTTTGCGCCGCTTTTAGCTCCAGCTTTTCCGAGTCTTCAACTAACGGATAAACAATAAATGATTGATAGCCATCTTTTCTTTTATCAATTATGAATTTATAAATTTCAGGAAGCTTGCTCTCGCCCCGCAGCAAAGTTTTAATTGGCTTTCTATTCTTCGGCATTTCATCAATTACTGAAACATCAAGATCGCCGTAAACTGTCATTGACAAAGTTCTAGGAATCGGCGTTGCGCTCATAACAATTACATCGGGAGTTACTCCTTTGCTCATCAAACTTGCCCGCTGCGCAACACCGAAGCGATGCTGCTCATCAACAATTACAAGTCCAAGATTTTTAAACTTAACTTTACTTTCGAACAAAGCATGAGTCCCAATTATTATATCCGTCTCGTTAAGTTCGAAGTCCTGTAAATTTTTTTCTTTTACTGATTTTTTTTGTCCGCCAATTAACAAGCTAACTTTAATTTCTTTTTCTTTGTGAACTTCAGAAAGTTTCTTCATTAATCGCGAAATGTTTTTAGCGTGCTGGTCTGCAAGAATTTCTGTCGGCGCCATTAATACAGCCTGGAATCCGTTATCAACAGCGATGAGCATCGCAATAAGCGCAACAATTGTTTTTCCGCTTCCAACATCTCCTTGAAGAAGTCGATTCATCGGAAGCGGTTCTTCCATGTCCTTTCTAATTTCACTCAAAACTTTTAATTGAGATTTTGTTAACTCAAACGGAAGCAATTTTAGAAAATCATGGACAAGATTTGTTTTTACTTGAAGTGAATGCCCGGAAAGCTTGTTTTTGTAATTGTGCTTTCTTAGCGCTACAAGCAATTCAAGATAAAATAATTCTTCAAACTTAAAGCGGGCAATTGCAGAATTTAATTTCTCCCTGCTTTCGGGAAAGTGAAAGTTTTTAACTGCATCAACGAGATCGAGAAAATTATTTTCTCTTAAAATTTCTTCAGGCAATGTTTCTTCGATGCTATCCGCATAACTTTCAACGGCGTGATTTATTATTCTTCTTAAACTTAAATCCCCGATGTTTGTAGTTTTTAATTCTTTAGGAATACGGTAGAACGGAATTATCTTTCCGGTGTTGATGAAGCTGTTTGATTCTTCTTCAGAAATTCGATCAAAGTCCGGATGGGTAAATTGAAGATTGCCGTATTTCGAAAGAGATGGTTTGCCGGAAACCGCAAAAATATTTCCGGCTTCA
>DAIEML010000184.1 GCA_027349615.1 Ignavibacteriales bacterium
TATTAACAAAGAGTAATCTTATCACTCGTCATATTCCATTTCTAGAACAGATAAAGGAAATGGTTCAGATAGAGATGAGCTTTTGCTCGAGTGATGAGAACATCTCCAGAAGTATGGAACCTTATACTCCAACAATTAAGAAACGACTCGATGCAATTGAACAGTTGGCAAAGAAGAACTTATTTGTCAGAGTAATGGCTATGCCGTTTTATGATGATCATGCTGCTACAGAATCTTTCAGAACAACTACCCAAAATTCTGGGGCGTTGGCTTTCAAGCACAAGCAACTAAATTATTATGATTGGCAAACTCTTAGTCAAACTAGTGTTGATGATTTATTGAATGATAGACTAAAACGCAGTACCGGAAAGAACAACCAATATTTTGCTGACCTTTTGTTAAGAAGTGGAGAACCAATTCTTACTCCCGGAAAAACAAATGAAGTTATTGTTTTGATGCCGGAACTACAAATAACGCAAAGTTGGGCTGTTCCATCAAGAATAAATCAAAGATTAACTCAACAAACTATTCAATTAGTTGACATGGGTTATTCAAAGATTAGTACAGTTGACTGGAAATACATTAAATAAAGTGACATTAGGGGCCATCATAGAATGGTGGCTCTATTAATAAAATTGAACATATAAAAAATGAAAAAAATAAAAAGAATAATAGTAACACAATCGGCTCAAAATTATCCCAAAACTATTGAGATAGTAACCAGAGCAAAAAACACATTTCAAATAAATGACATTATTTATTTACAAAATGAACATCCAAAATTTCCAAATGGATACTCAAAACAGCAAGAATTTGAGTATATGAAAGAAACTCTGGTATTAACTACTAGAAAATCCACTCCATTTGTTACAACTTTTGCCTCACCAGGTAATATTGTTGAAAACATTGGATCAATGTAAACTCTGAATTGGCACTGCCTTTTCAATTGCCAGTTTTGTTATTTAATTGGGAGTTCATATCAAAGACCTTGGCAGGAGGCTTATGTTAATATTGATGAGATGGAAAGACAAATATTGTTAGAACAATATGTTCATCCTGCAATACTTACTGTTTGGAGCTTAGTTAGTGAATTTCAAAAATCTACTTTTGTGAAGATTCCTGAAAACCTAAAAGAAACAGGTGATTGGATTCGGGAGAGATTCATAAAACTAAATATTGATTCAGATGAAAAAGCCATCAAATTTATCAACGATAACTTCACAAATATTTTCCCAAACCACATGTGTATAGATCCATTTGATGACGGGCTGAAAAAACAAATATCAAATTACTATTTAGCCAACAAGAAATTTCCGGTTTGGTTAAATCTGTCTGAGTATACTGATTTTTTAGGCATTGATCCTCTCACCAAGTTTAGTTTGGATATGGTTGGAATACTTAACCGGAATCCAAATTTGAAAACAACTATGAGAACAAAGTCAGCAAACGTCGATGATTTATTAACATGCAAAGTTGGAAGTAATATAAAGGTAGCAATGAATTTTAATACTCAGCATGCAATTGATAATTATGAACTTGATACGCCTTCTCTCGACGAACGAATTACCGCTGCAAAGAAAATTCAAGCCAATGGTGGTGTTATTCTAAGAATTATAATTGAACCAATTATCTGTTACGATAACTTTGAGGATGATTATATAAAACTTATTGAGCGGCTTAAAAAAGAACTCAATTTATCAGCTGTTGAGAGCATTACTTTTGGATGTGTAAGATATAAGAACAAGCTAGTCAGTATGATCGAAGCGGTTTATCCAAGTAACAAACTTGACTTAAAAACAAATTTGAAGCTGTATCCGAAAGATAGAATCCGATACGATGAAACCCTCAGAAAGAGTATCTACAATAAAATCTTCGCGTGCTTAAAGGGAGTTAATACAAAAATACAACTAGCTGCCGAGACGCCGCAAATGTGGGATGATTTAGGATTAAAAAAGGAAGATCACATTGGTCTTTCTGTCAAACAACATAAATAAATCAATAGAAGCCATCGAACAGATGGCTTTTTTTATTTTAAAGGAGTGTTAATGAACTTAATAGAACTATCAAAATATTTACAGGATGAAGAAGCTGCTGAGAAATATTTATATGAAAAAGGAATACTAAAAATATTTGTTAACTGCCCTTATTGTAGTTCAGAAAAAATTGGAAACATCCGGCGAAGTAGAATGAAGTGCTATAAGTGCAAGAAAGAATGGCACAAGCGTAAAGGAAGTTTTCTGGAAGGAAAGCAAATAACTTTTTCAAAATTTGTTGCCTTTATAAAATTATACGATGGTGAAATTGGAGTTAACCAGATCTCTCATGAATTAGAATTAGATATAAAATCAACCATTGCATTACATTCAGAATTTCGAAAGGCATTGATACAGAATTTTGAACAATTTTCACTTACCAAATCGTATAGAGCAATTCTGTCTGGTGATCGAGGTGAGTTAAAACTTCAGTTCCTATCGGAGAAAGAGTTTCCTCAGGCAGAAAAATATTATGTTCTCGAATTCAAGAGATATAAGGAACTTGGAAGCTTATATTCTTTTTTGATTCAAGCTCAATGGAGCGGAAAAAATAAAAGTCAACAAGCATTCTTTAATAGTTTTCTTAGCTTCGCAAAAATGAAACTAATTACTTATCGGGGAATTAAAATTGATTTTGTTGCAGATTACTTATGTGAGTTAGTGATAAGATATAATAATCGGCATACTGACTTCCATAAGATTATCTTAAATTCATTGCAAGTTTCCTTGGTGGTTGATTTTCCAGTAGCGCGTGAAATACCTACAAAATTAAATTCAAAGAAATGACCAAAAAGTGACCAACCCACACCAAATACACCC
This sequence comes from Ignavibacteriales bacterium, assembly GCA_027349615.1. The sequence goes on from DAIEML010000184.1 coordinate 2,853, forward strand.
ATTTACACCGTCTAGGGAGACACCATTTAAAAACAAAAACCTCGAAAACAGCATTCTATTGCTATAATCGAGGTTTTATTTTTCTAAGCGGAGAGTCAGGGATTCGAACCCCGGAAGGACTTACATCCTTAACGGTTTTCAAGACCGCCGCATTCAACCACTCTGCCAACTCTCCAATGAATATTTCCGCCAAAAAGCGGATACAACAATAAGAAATTTCCTATTAATTCTCCATTCCAGAAACTTATTAAGCTATTTTTTATTCATATTTGTATACATATTAATTTTCAGTTGGGAAATAATCATTTGCAAAATTTATCTATTAAAGCTAAAGAGCAAATTGCATCATTCAAATTAATTGTCCAGCAAAACGGTCTTGTAGCTGATTCAATTTTACAAAAAGAATACAATTATGAATTTAACGTAACTGAATCAAAATCGAAGGTTAAAGTTCTTCTTTATTTTGGTAAGAAAGGGTTGAAACTAATTCTGCAAGGAGATACAAATTCAACTTTATACAAAACAGTAGAAAATTTGCTTAATGATCAGCAGACATTAGAACTTGGACAAAAAGAAATTGAAGAACCCGATGATTATATTGGAACTGATGAAGTTGGTAAAGGAGATTTATTTGGTCCCCTTGTAATTGCTGCGGTTCGCGCCGATAAATCGATTCAATCTAAATTGCAAAAAATAGGCGTTCGTGACAGTAAAGATTTAAGTGATTATCAGATTGAAATTATTGCGAAAAAAATATTTGATGTCTGCAGCAATAACATTTCTATTATTTCCTTTATTCCTGAAAAATATAACAAGCTTTATGAAAAGGAAAAAAATCTCAATAAACTTTTAAGTTTCGGGCATTCAGAGGCAATTAAAAATTTATTAGACAGCACAAAAGCTGGCGTTGTTATATCAGATAAATTTGGGAATAAGGGATTGAATATTCATCAAGATAAAAATTACTCGCATATTAATTTTATTGAAACTGAAAAAGCAGAAAGATTTGCAGCTGTTGCTGCTGCATCAATAATTGCCCGATATGAATTTGTAAATTGGTTTTATGAACAAAATATTAATGGATTCGATTTTCCGAAAGGAGCTTCTGATAAAGTTAAAATCTATCTTGAAAAATTTATTCAAAAACATGGTATGAAAGAACTTCATAAATTTGCTAAACTTCATTTTAAAACCATAAAAAACATTTAATTAAGTCCCGGGTGAACATGTGAAAACAAAAATTAAAAGAATTGGACAATGAATATGACGAAAAGAAAAATAAGTTAAGCGAAGAATATGCATTATCCAATAATAGTATTAAGATAGGTGATAGGTTTACTGATCATATTGGTACTATCATTGTTGAAAAAATAAAG
>DAIEML010000185.1 GCA_027349615.1 Ignavibacteriales bacterium
ATAAACATTTTACTTCCAAGCAAATAATCATAAGGTTCACTTGAACTGTAAGAATTAAAATCATAGCCGCGTACTAATCCAGGATAACCAAGATATTCCGGAGTCAATCTTGGATCATCAGCGCTCTTGCCATATCTTCCAAAGTGAAGAGCGCGAAGTGCAATTGTAAATGGCCGAACCGGCATAAAATACTGCCTATAATCTGCAAGAATATTTATCCAATCTAAATTTCCGACTACCGGTGAAACTTCAAATCTATATCGCGAACCTAATAAGGGACCGGTTGCTCCATAATAGCTATTATCAAAAACTAAAGCTGAACTAATAGTTCCCAAATTTAATGCTGAAGGAACCGGTAAATTATCAGTTTGATTAATTAAAACATTTCCATTATCCAGAGAAACAGCTTGTGTAGTAACTTGGTTTGAAAATGATATGTTTGTGTAACCCAAAGAAAATTCTACTCGAAACAAATCACTGAAAGGATAAGCTAAGATTCCGGAAATTTCTCTATCTGTTTCCTTATATAAATACTGCTGTTGAACATATGCAAGCTGTCCATTAACAGAATCATATCCTGCCGCATATCCCATTAAGTAATAAGGAATTTGTTGGATCGCTCCACCCCAATTTAATCTGTGTTCGGTATTCATATAACCCACTAATCCAGAAATATTAGTAAATCCATTCCCGCTTGATATTTGCAATGCAGTTGCAAGGTTATAATTTCCTAACATATCGCTCCAAAATAATGCAACACCGCCGCCCACATAAGTTCCGAATGCATCAACGCCAGCCGCTAGAGATGGCTGTCCAACGCCAACTAACCGCAGAGTTGGGCTATAATCGGTAGTTTCGAATTTTGTAGTATCTGAAGGTAATCCTAAATAAGGATTATTTAAGTTAGCTAAAAAAGTATTATCAACTTGAGGAGAAGGCGGCAATACACCAGGATTGTTAACTGCAAATTCAGGACTAACATCCTTTCCATTCAAAATTTGAGTTGAATCAATTTTATAAATTTCATATTTGTCATTTTGAAAAACACTATAAACTAGTTCTTTTGCTTTTGCGGCAACAGATAAAGCCGGACTTAAAGCTGTAATTCCACTAACGCCTCCAAATAAATTTGTAATCTGATATGTTTTATTATTTGCGCGATCTAGTCTATATAAATTATTTACTCCATTATGATCTGAAATAAAATAAATATTATTTCCATCAGCAGACCATTGCGGATTGATTTCTTTTGCATCAGAAAAACATGGAAGTCTTTCAATTTTTCCGGTTTCAAAATTCATGATTGCTAATTGATAATAACCATAATCTAAATCGGAAAGTCTTGTAGTAAATCTATCTGTTGAATATAAAATTTCTTTTCCATCAGGCGACCAAGCCGGCTGTAACTCTGCGTAAGCATCGTCAGTCAATTGCCGAGAGGTTTGTGTTTGCAAATCATAAACGAAAAGATTTGAAAGTCCGTTAGCTAAAGCAGAAAACACGATATATCTTCCATTAGGTGACCATGAAGGGTTGAAAATTTCTGCAAGTTTAGGAAAACGAATAACCTGCTTTACACTTGCGTCATTAACATCAAGAATAGTTAAAACAGGCCTGCCATCTTCAACAGCCGCAAAAACAAATTTCTTACCAGTTGGGTCCCACGCACCAGCAGAACTAATGAATTCAAGATTTTCTAAGTGAGTATTAAATTCAGTTTTAAAAACATTTCTCTCAATTTTACCTGTCTTTGCATCAGCAAGAAATAAATCGATTGAAAAAAGATCTTTTGAAGAAAAGAAAATCAAATGTTTTCCATCCGGGCTTAACACTGGAGAAATGTTCATATCTCCGCCATTCTTCGATGAGATTAACACATTCCCATATTTTTCAGGTTTGTCTGTAATTTTAGAAAGAGAATCATACTGCATATGAATTGCTGCATGCCACTGATTAGAAAGTGAGTCTGGAGAAATACCGAAAACTTTTTCAATCGCCTTTTTTTCATTTCCTACAAATGCCCAGGTTCTTAATAATTCACCAATTTTATCATTCCCATATTTACCGCCAATAAATGCGAGTAAAGATTGACCATATCGGTAAGGAAAATATTTTGGATCTTCTAAATCGGAAATATCCGGGAGCTTTTTTAATGAAGCTTCTCTCATCCACATTGCCGTATTAGGATCATTGGGCCCGATGGAAAGATATTCAGCCATACCTTCAATAAACCAAAGCGGCATTTGGGCTGCTGCAGGCATGCCTTGTTTAGATAAATTATTTTTACTTGTAATATCAAATTGAAATGCGTGAACCAATTCATGTCCGATAACGTGATCGGTTTCAGAAAGAGGGCCTGCAAATGGAAGAACTATTCTTCTTTCAGTTGGTTCTGTAAATCCACCCGTACCTTGACCGATTATTCCTTGCGTAACATTCGTTTCTGCAAATTGCGGAAATCCGTCATACATAATCATTAACTGTGCGCCTTTGAGCGTATCATCTAAAATTTCCGAATGGCGCTCATACCATCTTTCAGCCATTTCCGCAGCATATTTAACTGCATCTTTTTCTTCAGGATAATATAAAATTTTAAAGTGCTTTGTGTGAAGCACTTTGAAATTAAAATTATCATACATTACTTTATTACGTCCAAAATATTGAGCTTCAATTTTTGTTGAAAGCAAAAACGTAATAACTACCGAAGTAAATAAAATTTTGCCTATAATCTTCAAAAGATTTTTCATATTATTCATTTTAATTGAGGGATTAAAATTAAGTTCAAATGCAACTCAAATATATACATCTATTTCGATTTAAAATTTAAATTAGAACAGTCTAACTTTTTATCTTAGATATCACAAAAAATAGTTCCAAGCAATTTCAGAAATAATTTTTCTTAAAAAAAATTTAGACATCTAACTCTATTTCAGATATTGATTAAGACAGATTAGTTCTTGAAAAAGTTTAACTTTTTCTGTGATAAAGATTACTTAATATTTGATGGTTTTTAATGAAATAAATTAATCTTTTTGATCAAAATGATTATTCATTATATTGCTTCCCAAAATTTTCAATATGTTTAATAAATAATAAAAGGGACGCAATGAATAAGAGTACAACAGAAACCAGAAAATATCGATTAGATATGAATGAAAAGATTTTAAATTCTGGTTTCAGAGATTTTAATAAATTTTTTGCGCTTGATAATAAAGCTTACATCAACGGTGCACTCAATTCCAAGGTCAAAGAATTAATGGGATTAGTTGCATCAATGGTATTAAGGTGCAACGATTGCATTTTTTATCATATCGATAGATCTATTCAAGAAGGCGCAACAAGAGAGGAACTTCAGGAAAGTTTTAACATTGCATTGATCGTCGGCGGATCGATCGTTATACCGCACTTAAGATATGCATTCGAAGTAATGGAAAAAATTTTTAATGAAACTTCCGATACAAAAAAATAGAATTCACTATACATTTATAAAAATTTAAGAATTGTTTATGCATATTATGGGTTATATAGGCCTTGCGGCAGTAGCCTCAGGCTGGATTCCACAGACGTTTCAAACTATTAAAGAAAAAGATTGCAAAGCGAATATGCAATTTCTAGTTCTTAATTTTATTGGAAGTTTCTCTTTGATGCTATACGCAATTATACTTAATGATGTTGTATTTTCAGTATTAAATTCGATGACTGCGATTGGTGCAATTATTAATTTTTATTATAAATTTAAAGCAAAAAAATAGAATGAGAAAAATTATTTTTGCAACACAAAATAGAGGTAAGATAAAAGAAGTCAGCCACCTTATTACCGGTAAAGATATTCAAATAATTTCTCTTCTTGAATTAAATGATATACCTTTAATTGTTGAAGACGGTAAAACTTTTGAAGATAACGCAAAAATAAAAGCAAAAATTGTTTTTGATAAATTTAGGATCCCGACGATGAGTGATGATTCGGGGATTTCAGTTGATCAATTAGATGGTAAGCCAGGAGTATTTTCAGCTCGTTACGCTGGTGAGGATGCAACTGATGAACAAAATAATCAAAAACTATTACGTGATTTAGAAAGGTTACCAGAACCTCACCTTGCTAAATTTATTTGTTCGGCAGTATATTATAACGGTAAAAATTATTTAACTTCCAGCGGAGAAGTAAAAGGT
>DAIEML010000186.1 GCA_027349615.1 Ignavibacteriales bacterium
TTTTTTACGATTAGTTTTATCCAATTACTTCTCCAAGAAATTTTCAGAATAGTTCTTAGACTTAATTCCGGTTTGCAGCATAAATAAATATTTTCCCACTCAGGTGAAAACTTGTTTTTAAAGTTGTACAAACCTTTATAATTGTATGCGAATCTTAATCTTCTTCCAATAAAATTTATTATAAACTCCTTTGAAAAAAACTTGCTGTCGTAAATAACATAAGGAACTTCACCTAAACTCCATGTTTTAAAATCTTCATTCTTTAATTTATTAAATATAAAATAAACTAAAGCTTCCATTGTTCCGCGTGGAGAATTTTCTTTTCTTAAAATTAAATCCGTAAAAACCTTTTCATTATCTTTTATCGAGATTAAGATTCCGCCTTCCCAATTATTTTTATTATCCTTAAAAATAAACAGCTTTGAACCAGGTAAAAATTTATCGTTAAAAAAATATTTTAACTGTGGTTCTTGGCCATGAATGCATTTTAATTTGAAGTTTTCAAGCAGCAAACAATTTTCATAAGAATAAGATAATTCTATAATTGAACCGTGCTTATTTCCGGCGCTTATTAATTCAATTAAAGATTTTTTATTGAAATGGTCTTTACGCAAATTTAATATTGCTTCTTTGCCAACCGTAATTGATTCGAATTTATTTTTATTAAAGAAAGGAAAAAGATTTTCACTACAGCTGCTTATTAAGATGGGAATGTTTTCTAAAAATAATTTATTATAAACTTCTAGCGGAACTAGATTAAATCTGTATTGCGGGTTATTTATCCAGATAATTGGTTTATCCCTTTTTTTGAGGAATAAAGGGAAATGATTTAGCCCAAAATATTTTCTATCTGAATTATTTCTTAAGATAAAGGCGGAAAGTTTTTCGTCAATTTCAAAATTGTAAGAAATAAATTTTTTCTTGGAATCATTTTCGTTTTTACCTTCAATCAAAAATTTCCTTTAAAATTATTTCTGCAAAAAATTTCTTATATATTCGATGTAGTCTGTGTAAACCGGTTCTTTGCCGATCTTTCTAACTTCTTTTGCAATTTGGCCGCGGTGGTATCCCGAATGATAAAATATATGAGATAAAATATCTTCAATTGAATTTGAATATTCTTCCCCTTTGCTGTTATTGTAACTAATGAGGCGATCAAGATCATTTTCCGATTTATCTTTTATATAATCAGAATATCTTTTTGAATTTTCCTGTGAAAGCCTGTTGCATTCAGTTAAGCTAAATATTTTCCAAAAATTTTTATTTGAATAATCTTCGCTTTTCAATCTCATCATCCAAACGCTTTCTGAAATTACAATATGCGATAAAAGCTTTAGCACTGCCTCATCGTTTATTTCCTGCATCTTCAGGCTTTGAATTAATAGATCGTTTGCCCAAGTATTATATTTATTAATTTTTGTTAAATAAGCTAACATAATATTTCAATTATTTATTCATTAAACTAAGCACAATATAAAAATTGAAAATTTAAATTGCAGTGACAAAAGTTCATTATACAATTAGGCGGAAAATAAATACGGCGCCCAAAAGAGCGCCGCTAGACAAAGAAAAATTCTCCACTTTACTTTAATAATATAAGTTTCTTTGTGTCTACATTGTTCCCTGCCCTTAGTGTGTAAAAATAAGTTCCGCTTGTAAGTTTACGACTAAGATTATCAGTGTTAAATTCAACTTGATAAATTCCTTGCCGCTGATCTTGATTAACTAATGAAGCAACTTCTCTTCCAAGCATATCATAAACTTTTAAGGTTACAAAACTTTCTTTATTAATTTGATATTGAATAACCGTACTTGGATTAAAAGGATTTGGATAGTTCTGCTCAAGCTTAAATTGATTTGGTGTAATATCAGAAAACGGGTTTTGAATTGCGGATAAAGATGGATTTCTATACTGCATTCCGTCAACATAAATTTGTCCGCTGTCTGCGCCGGCTGAGTTCTGAACAATTACAATACTGTGAAATAAAATATCTCCGGAACTTGAAACATTTGTTAACGGAATTTCAACAAACTTCCAGCCAGTCCAATCTAGAGTATCAACTCTTACAGCAACATTCTCACTTGAATTTTTATAAAACCAAAATTCTAAAAAGTTATTGCTTGCATCTCCAAACACCCACATTCCAAAATTATTTGTCGTTGTTCCGACATCAGGTTTTGCCGCATCATAATCTCTGCAAATCCCGTCGGAGCTGTTTGTAAAAACGTAAGTAATTCTTCCTGAATGCTGTCCGTCTGTTTGAGTACCATAAATAATTTCAAATTTGGATTTCAAAGTATCTACTCCAACGGTGCTTCCGCTGTAAGAAGGATTTTGCCAGCTTCCAATCGATTCAAAATTGTCTACAACAGTTCCTTGGACAAAATTACTTTTTCCGGTTGTGAAAGAAGAAATAAAATCATTGCTAAGCTGTGCGCCATTTATACTTTGTATTCCAGCTTTAATTATTACTTTGTATTTTGAATTTTCTAATAATGCATTGCTTGGAACAAACGACAAACCTCCATTTCCATTTGCCTCAAAGTAAGTGGCACTCTTAAATGGAATTGAATTACCTAAAGAATCCTGGAAAAGAATTCTTCCTCCTAAAGATGATTTTATTATCGGGTTATTAAAATTAACAATTATTTTTACTGTAGTACTAATGTTTGATTGATTATCTTCCGGATATGATTTTGCGATTTCCAACGGTACAAGCGGCTTTGTATTAAATGTAAAAGAATAAGAACTGTCAATAGAAATTCCAAGAATACTTTGAGCAGTTTTTGAAACAGTAATTGTGTACTTTGTTGAAGGACTTAATAATGAAGTTGGAGTAAAAATCAAAGTATGTCTGAAATCTGCCCATGTAAAACTTCCTTGAGTTGGTGGATCAATTGTTATGGCATTTTGAGTTGTTGTTTGATCCATCGCTATACTGAATGTGCATTTAAATTGCGAATTAGCCCAGACGCTGTCTGTGCTATTAACCGGAAAATGAGAGACAGCTTTAGGAACAGTTGCGTATGATCGAATTAAATTAAAATATTTATTCCAGTTCCAATATTGACCAGGATCAGTGTGAGAATTGCAGGTCGGATCGATGTAAGGATAATTCTGTTTTATATAATTCTGCCACCAGGTAAACAAGTGTTGATCGTGACCAATTACATGATTACTATCTAATGGAACTCCCCAAGTTTCAATAAAATGTCTAAATAAACCAGCCGATGCTTTATACATAGCGTCAGTAAAGTAACTTGGAGTTGAAACATAACCTTCATGTTCAACGCCGATCATATAACGGTTCCAGCATGACACATGCCACGCTGCAAATTTTTCATGAACCATTTGAACAATATAGCCGTCTGAACTTCTAATTATGTAATGAGCGCTTGCGCTTGACTGCGGATTCTGAAGCCACGATAATGATCCTGCAAATCCACCTTCGGTATCGTGCACAACTAAAAACATCGGATTGAAATTATTGTCGTTATAAAAATTTGGACTTGGACTCCAAACTGCACCGGGATAATCGGATTGATCAGTTACCGATTCAACATTTTTCATTTTGTTTTTCGGGTTAACTTCCTCGCTGAACTGGTTCATATTAATTTCAGCTTTAGGTGAAATTGATATTCCTTCGAGATCGGTTCCGTCTGAAAGAACTTTGAAAACATCAAAAGTGAAAAACGGCCTGATATTTTTCTGTGGAATTCCCGAGAATTCTTCAAGCACCGGGCGCCAATTGTTGAGATTCGATCTATCAATTTTCAAACTGTTTGCAATTGATGAAAGAAGCGCGGCAGCAGCTTGAATATTTAACGATGCATTTACCGCAACAATATCTGCCGGCTGATGAATTAGATTTGAGCCTTCAATCAAAGAGTGGCCGAACCAATTATCATTTCTTAAACCCATTATTCCGTAAACAGGCGGCTGAACATCAGTTCCTCTGTCATTATTATTTTCTATTATGTTATTGTATCTTGTTTGAGCGTATGAAACTGCTTTTAATAAATCTTCCGGAACGTTGTAAGCTTTGGAAGCTGAAGAGAATG
>DAIEML010000187.1 GCA_027349615.1 Ignavibacteriales bacterium
ACCATTCTCCGCCTGTGATAACAATGTGAGAAACTGATGCTAAAGTTTCCACATTGTTTACAACTGTTGGATAGCCAAGATAGCCTGTATCAACCGGGTACGGCGGACGGTTCCTCGGCTCGCCTCTGAATCCTTCAAGCGATTCAATCAACGCTGTCTCCTCACCGCAAACGTACGCGCCGGATCCGAGACGGATACTGATATCGAAATTGAAATTTTCTTTTCCCAAAATATTTTTCCCAAGAAGATTGTCTTTCCGCATCCCGCTAAGATAATCTTCCAGCGGCTGAAGCATATATTCATACTCGCCGCGCAGATAAATAATGCCGGCTGCTGCGCCGATTGTAAATCCGGCAACCACCATTCCATCAAAAACAAGCTCCGGATATTCCAGCAGCAGAACTCTATCTTTAAATGTACCTGGCTCACCTTCGTCTGCATTACAGACAATGAATTTTTTCTCCGAGTTAGCTGCGGCAGTCAACATCCATTTTGTAGAAGTTGGAAATCCTGCACCGCCTCTCCCTTTTAATCCTGAGTTCTTTAGTTCGAGAAGAACATTTTCTCTGCCCGACCGCAGCGCTTTCTTTATTGCTTCTCCACTTTGATATTCTGAAAACAGAACCGGACCGCTTCTCTTTTTATTACCTAACTTTGAATTCATCGCAGCCTCACTTTACTCCGTTTAGAATATTTACCGCAGTTTCGGGATTGAGATGAGTATAAACTTTATCGTTCACAAGCATTGCCGGACCTTGATCGCACATGCCGAGGCAGTTTGTATATTCTAAAGTAACCCGCTTGTCATTTGTAGTTTCTCCAAAATTGATTCCCAGTTCGCGCTTAACTGCTGATTCAACTTTTTCTTTACCTGCCATATCACACGAAATCGTTCTGCAAAGACGGACGATGTTTCTTCCTTTTGGAACAGAGCAAAGAAAAGAATAAAATGAAATGACGCTGTATACTTCAACAGGATGAATGTTGAGCAAACGAGCTATTTCCTGCTGAGCAAAATCAGAAATGTATTTATGTTTTCTTTGAACAGCCTGTAGAATTTGAAGAAGCGCCGGTCTATCGCTGCCGTAGCGGCCAACTAAATTTTCTATCTCTTCCGTGAGAGAATTTTTTTCAAACTCAATCATCTCTTCGCCTCCTTTTTCTTTAGAAGCTTTTCAACTTTTTCAATCAATTGTTCCGGTGAGATCGGCTTTTCTACAAACTCATCAACCGGGATTAGCTCATTAACGCCGTAATCTAAACCGGATGCTTTTGAAATAGAGGTATACATTATTATTGGTGTGTTAATTTTCTCACGCCGGAATTTCTGCGCAAGGAAAAATCCGTCGTCAGGTTCGTTCATCAGTACATCGAGAATGATTAAGTCAGGAGAATTTTCTTTAACAATTTTATAACCATCCTCGGGATTAGCTGCCGTAACAACTTTGTAGTTTTTAGACATCAGCACCAAACTGCTTGCGTCAAGGATGTCCGGGTCATCATCGATGATTGCTATTGTTATCATCTTATATCCTTTGATTTTTATTCAAAAAAAATAATCTATAGAAATTATAACAGAGCATTAAAAATATTAGTTCGCAATTCTATCTTTCATAATGAATGCCATCACTTTAAAATTTCATTTAATGAATTAAAAATAAAAGATCAAGTTTAGCTTACTTATTTTTTCCAAGAATAGAAAAATCCATTGTCAAAAAAGAAATTCGGTTGCCAAATAGAAATCAATTTTTATTTGACTGAATTCTTCAGCAAATATTTTAAAAAGATTTATTTCTCTTATTAGAGAGTGAGCGTTAAAAAAATAATCATTTTTGTTTTGAAATAATTGAGATAGGCTATTTCAACTAACTTTAGCTTTATTCCATTCAGCTAATGCTTCGTTGAAAGGAAGAAGAACTCGCGGAATAGCTCCATGCATGTATGAAATAAGAACACCGTAATTTACAACCGGAATTTCAAGCAACTCGGCTTGTTTTATCCTTGCCTGCATTGCTTTTCTAGTAATCATACATCCGCCGCAATGAATAATTAATTTAAAATCGGAAATGTTTTCAGGAAAATCGCCGCCGCTGGCAATAACGAATTCCAAATTCTTTTTTGTATGAAGCCTAAGCCATCTGGGAATTTTTACCCTGCCAATATCATCAGCTTGTTCGTGGTGAGTACAAGCTTCTGCAATTAAAATTTTGTTACCATCTTGAAGCGATTCAACAGCTTTCAATCCTTTAACAAAGAATGGCAAATCTCCTTTGTGTCGAGCCATCAAAATTGAAAAAGTTGTCAGCTTAACATTATCCGGGACATCTGCTGCAACGCGCATAATTGCCTGACTGTCGGTAACTACAAGATCGGGCAGATTTTTTAACGCATAAAGAACCGAACGAAGTTCTTTATCTTTTGTGACTACGACAATCGTATCCTCATCCAGCGCCTCACGTATTGTTTGAACCTGCGGTAAAATTAATCTGTTCTTAGGCGCGCCTAAATCTATGGGAACAACAAGAACTACAACATCACCTTGACTTACTAAATCACCAATCAATGGAAGTCCACTTTCCTGCGGCAGCATTCGGATAACTTTAGATTTTAAAGTATCAATACCGACATTCTCTGCACAAGAGATTTCAAAATGTGTTGCCTTTAAAAATTTAAGTTCAGTTAACAAAACCGGATTAACACCAAATTCTATTTTATTAACAGCAATTATAAATGGTAAATTAATTTTGGATAGATGGTTGAACAGTTCCCATTCTTTTGGTGAAATTCTTTCGCGCGCGTCCAAAACTACAATTGCAAAATCTGCAGAAGCAATCATCTTGATTGTTTTGCTTACTCTTTTTTCTCCAAGTTCACCCTCATCATCAATGCCTGCAGTATCAACAAGAACAATCGGTCCGTAAGGAAGAAGCTCCATCGCTTTCTGCACCGGATCTGTAGTCGTTCCAGCAACTTCACTAACGATGCATAATTCCTGACCAAGAAACGCATTTACAAGCGAAGACTTTCCGACGTTCCGCCTACCGATAATTGCAATGTGTTTTCGTTCGGACTTTGCCGCTGCAGAATTTGTTTTAAGGTCGCTCTGCATTTTTTACGCCTAATTCTCTAGCAAGTAAATTATAAAGCTCTTTTTCAGTTAATAATTTTTTCTGTTTTAGTAAATCTATAAAAGATAAATTTTTAGATTCGGCTTCATTTACAATTTTAGCAATTGAATCATAACCAAAAATATTTATTAAAGATGCGGCAGCGGCGGATGACTGAAGTAGATTCAGCCGACATCTTTCTTCATTAGCTTTTATTCCGGAAATACATTTCTCGGCAAGATTATAAATTGCATCTCGCATCATTTCTACAGACTTCAAAAACAAATGTGCCAGAAGCGGTGTAAAAGCGTTCAGCTCAAAATTTCCTGCTGAAGCTAAATTTGAAATTACTGCATCTTGTCCTTTAACAAGTTCTGCAATCTGAATTGCATTTTCAAGAATAACTGGATTTACTTTGCCCGGCATTATGCTTGAGCCAGCTTGCATTGCTGGTAAAATTATTTCTCCCAAGCCACCATGTGGACCGCTGGACATTAAACGTAAGTCGTTGCAAATTTTTATTAGCGAACACGCTCCAGCTTTTATTAATCCATGAACTTCAACAAATACATCAAGATTTTGAGTAGCATCGATTAAATCTTCTGCTTTGGCTATCGGAAGTCCGGTGATTTTTTTCAATTCATTATTAACTGTAAGAATGTATTCTTGCTGTGCAGAAACAGAATTTCCAACCGCTGTTCCGCCTAAATTTACTGACCGCAATCTTTCTTCACCGTTGTACAAACGCCATCTGTCGCGTGCAATTGCTTGAGCATAAGCTCCAAATTCTTGTCCAAGCGTGATTGCTACTGCATCTTGAAGCTGAGTTCTTCCAAGTTTTAGTATTCCGCTGAATTCATTTTCTTTTTTTTGAAGAACCAACTGAAGTGCAGCGAAAGCTTCAGTCAACTCTCTTAATAGATAAAGAGAA
>DAIEML010000188.1 GCA_027349615.1 Ignavibacteriales bacterium
CACCATGCGGCGAATTGAAATATCTGCCTGAACCAGCTTTGAAAAATACTTTTAATAAATATTACGACAACTTTGAAAAAAGATTGAATCCAAAAGACAATTGGATTAACTACACACCTTACGAAATTAGAGTTGCCGGAACATTTGTATATCTTAATCAAATTAATAGAGCGTACGAATTACTAAATTATTTTTTAAAAGATCAAAGACCGCAAGGCTGGAGCCATTGGGCAGAAGTTGTTTGGAAAGATAAAGATACTCCTAAAATGATTGGAGACATGCCGCATACTTGGGTTGGATCAGCCTACATAAATGCGGTTAGAGCTTTGTTTGTTTATGAAGATGAAGATAAATCTGCACTTGTTGTCGGAGCCGGAATCAGAGAGAAATGGCTGGCAAATAAAGCCGGAATTTCACTTGCGAACTTGCCGACTTATTATGGTTCTTTTTCTTATTCAATGAAAAAAAATAATAACCAAGCTTTTGTAGAGTTAAGTGGAAATCTTGATTCATCTTGCAAAGAAATAATTTTAAAATCGCCGGTAAATAAAAAGATCAAAAATTTAATTGTTGATGGAAATGAATCCCATAACTTCAAAGGAAATGATATTTTCGTAAAAAGAACTACAAAAAATATTGTAATCGATTATAAGTGAAAAAATAATTTTAAAAATAAAACCTAAATCCGGCCCGCATCATTACTCCACTCATATCGAATGAACGCTGGAAAACTCTAGTGCGACCAGAATTCGGGTCGGTAACATTGTAATCCCAGCTTGGCTGAGAATTATGATATGCCAATTCAACTAAAACATCTGACCTAGGGCCAAGCTCATAAGCTAGGCCAGTACCAAGCTGCCATGCAAAATCAAATGCTCCATGAAAATCATTATTCGACGGATTATCATAGTTGCTGTAAAAAATTAAAAGCACTTCAATACCAGCACCGCCGGTAAAAAATAAATTAGTTCTTGGAGAAATTGGAAAGTTAGCTGTAGCTGTTCCCATTATCGGTATTGCATGAAGATTAGTTTTTGCTCGAAGCTCATTCAACGAACTATTAACACCGTAATAATCATTAAATTGTGAAACAAGATTTTGATCAACATAATTTTTATTGAACCAATCAGCACTGAAACCAATAATAAAATTATTATCTATTGCCCAGCCGCCTTCATATCCAATGATGAATCCGGAGGCAGTTGCTGAAGGATCAAATATTCCAAGCTTTACACTTCCAAAATGAGTTTGAGCAGTTATAACTGCCGGTAAGAAAACTGCAATTATAAAAAATATTTTTTTCATATTAATTCCATTTTTTTGCAGTTAATTAAGGACAAATTAAATGCCATTTAATTTTTTAATTTTTATTAAAGATTTTCTTCTTTCTTCAAAAAAATGTACTAAAAAATAAATTCATCGAATTAAAAAATAGACATCTTGAAAACATTTGCTACAACAAATTGGTAATATTTGATTTGATGAAATGCATATTAAAAATATTATACATTAAATAAAATCATAGTTGAATCTTAATTCATTTCTTGCAAATTTAAAATCAAAATAAATGTGGAAATTCAATGCATGATTTTGCAATCATTAGAGAAATAGTAATAATACTTTCGGTTTCACTTCTTATAATATTTTTATTTAAAAAAATTAATATCCCAAGCATCCTTGGATTTCTGGTTGCCGGAATGATAATCGGTCCCTTTGGATTTAAATTAATTTCTAATACTCAAGATATTCAAGTAATGGCTGAGATTGGTGTAATTCTTCTTTTGTTCACAATCGGCTTAGAAATTTCTCTGAACAAATTAATGCAAATGCGCCGGATTCTCTTCTATGCAGGCGGATTGCAAATAATAATTACTATTTCAATCTCTTCTCTAATTTTTAATTTCTTCAATGTGTCAATAAGTTCAGCAATTTTTTATGGAATGCTTGTCTGTCTTTCCAGTACAGCTATCGTTTTAAAATTGCTTCAAGATAAAAATGAACTTGAAACTCCTTTCGGAAGAATTTCAGTTGCGATATTAATTTTTCAAGATTTGGCGGTTGTCCCAATGCTGATACTTTTGCCGGTACTGAGCGGCGGAGAAAGTTTAACTTTTGGGAAAATAATCATTCAACTTTTCTACGCTTTTGTGGCAATCATAGTTATTATTTTCACTGCAAGATTTCTAATCCCTAAAATTTTATTCCAATTAGCAAAACTAAAAATTCGAGAAGCGTTTACGATCGGAACAATTTTTTTACTGCTTGGCACCGCATACTTAACAAACTTAATCGGTTTGTCTTTTGCAATTGGCGCATTCATTGCAGGATTGATTTTATCTGAGTCCGATTTCAGTCATCAAGTTAGTGCTGATATCTTGCCGCTTAAAGATGCTTTCAACAGCATATTCTTTGTGGCAATTGGTCTTTTATTAAACCTAAAATTTGTATTTGATAATTTCATTTTACTTGTTTTAATCACCGCCGGAATTATAATATTAAAAACGTTAATTGTAACATTGCTGATTAAGACTTTGAAATATCCGTTTCGCATTGCTTTAATTGCCGGGTTAAGCTTATCTCAAGTCGGTGAATTCTCTTTCGTGCTTTCACAAACTGGATTAACTTTGAATCTTATTGGAAATAATTTTTACAACGCATTTCTCGCTTCATCAATTTTTACAATGCTGCTTACGCCTTTCTTAATGAAACTGGCACCGAGTTTAGGATACAAAATTGGATTGGCGGATAAATCAATTCTAGAAGGAACAAGTTTAAAAAATTTAACAGACCATGTAATTATTGCGGGCTTTGGATTAAATGGAAAAAACCTTGCAAGAGTCTTAAAGGAAACCGGAATAAAATATATTGTTATTGAAATTAATCCGCAGACAGTGAAGGATGAAAAATCAAAAGGAGAAAATATAATTTTTGGCGATGTAACTCGCGCCGAAGTTTTACGTTCTGCCGGAATAGAAAACGCTTCTGTAATAGTATTTGCTATTTCAGATCCCTCTGCAACCAGATTAAGTTTAAGACAAGCGAAGGAAATAAATTCAAATGTTTACTCAATTGTTAGAACAAGATATACAAATGAAATTGATGATCTAATTACTTACGGAGCCAACGAAGTAATACCTGAAGAGTTTGAAACTTCTCTGCAGATTTTCAGCAAAGTGCTTGAAAAATTTCACATACCGTTAAACGTGATTATGAAACAAGTTTCAATTCTGCGCGGTGAATCTTACAGCATGATGCGAAAGGATGAAACAAATGTAAGCTCATTAGTTAATTTGAATGAGCTTCTTGCGGCTGGGCTAACAGAAGCTTATTACGTTGATGAAAATAATTTGCACGTTGGCAAGACGATGAAAGAATTGAATTTAAGAGCGCAAACCGGAGTTACAATTATTGCAATAGTAAGAGGAGAAAAAACAATTACAAATCCAGCAAGCGAAGAAAAAATATTTGATAGAGATACTTTGGTAATTTCCGGTACGCACAAAACAGTTGATGATGCAATAAATTATTTGAACGGCACTAAAAATGACTAACTAATTTATCTTATACGAGTTCAATATATCATGCAGACACTTACTTTCAGTTTGATAGCCCATAAGGCAAGAATCGTTATTCGAATTATCATTCTTTTTAAGGAATTTAATTAATTTTACTTCATTATAATATTTGATATAACAATCAACGCAGCTTTCAATATTTCGATTCAATCCGCTAAGTACGACTTTAAGCTCATTCAATTTTAGCTCAACATTAATTAGATTTTCTCTTCCGGCGGTTGTTAATTCAGAATATAAATTATCATAATCTTTAAATTCTTTTTGATACATTGAGGCAAGCAGTTCAAATAATAATGGCTCCATAATAAATTTCCTAAAATTTATAAAATAGATAAAAAATTAGATCTAAGAATATATTTAACATTATTTAAATATCTTTTCTGCTTCTTCTGGAATTTCAATACGCAAGAAATATTCTGAGGGATATAAATAATCTTC
>DAIEML010000189.1 GCA_027349615.1 Ignavibacteriales bacterium
TCTTTCAGGAGCGAATAGTGTTGATCAATTGGATTCTGTTATAAACATGTACATAAATCCAAACTATCCTGCTTATGCGCGTCAATTTAGATATCTTGAAAATCAAGATGAAGAAAGATTTATTACTCAATTTGGAGTCGCAGCTACTAGAATTGGTGCTGATGCTTTGCTAACTGTTCCAGGTGTTCCGGAATTATATGCTGGCCAAGAAGTTGGCGAAACAAGTTTTAGAGGAAATATCAATTGGAATGACCCGTATAATTTACTTCCATTTTATACTAATTTAATTCATATCCGATTGAATAATCCTGCGTTAACTATGGGAAATTTTTTGCGAGTAAAAAATACAAATAATAATGTTTATTCCTTTTTAAGAACTTATGGCAACAACGATGTTATTGTTAATATAAATTTTGGAAACAGCACAGCAGCAACCAGCATCAATGTTCCATTAAATAAAATAAGCTTTGATTCAACTTCATCTTTTTATTTAAATGATGAATTAAATAATATCTCTTATTCTGTTGTTGGTACTGATTTAAAAAATTATCAAGTTAATTTACCAGCAACGAGCGCACAGATTTTAGTGCTTTCCAATAATAAATTGACTGCTATAAAGAATAATGATAATCTAACAAATGTGCCCAAATCATATCAACTAGATCAAAATTATCCAAATCCTTTTAATCCATCAACAGTTATTCGGTATGCGCTTCCATTTGATAGCCAAGTAAAAATTGTTGTCTATAATATACTTGGACAAAAAATTAGTGAGCTTGTAAATATGACTCAGTCAGTTGGATTGCATGATGTCATTTGGAACGCTTCAAACAATGCTTCAGGTGTTTATTTTTATACCATTGAAGCAACTTCACTTACAACAAATAGAAGTTTTCGTTCTGTTAAGAAAATGATTCTTTTGAAGTAATAATTATTTTAAAATATTTTAATAAAAGATTTGTTCTAATAATTAAAAAATGAAATATGAAAAATTTATTAATTATAATACTCGTAGGGATTGTTACTGTTTTTGCACAAAGCAAAGACAATGGTAGAATAAGTTTTACGCTGAACGGAAAAAAAATCAATTTGCCGATTAGTTCTGTAACAATAACAAAACAAAATGAAATATCTTTAAGTCTACGTTGTGAATTAAATAATTCAAAAGAAGAGCAGATGATCGGATTTGATATTGCGCTTAAAGAATTATCAACTAACTCTTCAGCTTTGTTAGATGAGGGAACCAGAATTAATATCAACACAAGAGATAAAATAAATCAATCGGGCCAAGATTTAACTGTTTGGTTTGGAATGGATAAAAGTGAAGGCAGATCAGTAGAAAGTCAAACTGCTAATTATAGTGTTTTTGGTAATGGACAAAAAGCTAGTTGGCAAATTACTTCAAAAACATTTTATCTAATCATTACAAATATCGGATACGAAAAAAATAAAATTAAAATTGAAGGGAAATTTAGTGGATCATTTAGTTCAACAATTGCGCCTAAGGGAAAAGTTGCTGAAATAGAAAATGGAATATTCGAAATTAATATTTAAGAAATAGTAAGTTCGATAAATTAAGATAATTATTTTTTATTAAGTAAAAAAAATTTATCTATAAGTAAAATTGATTTAAAACAAAGCCTTATTTTACATCAACTCTTTCCGGAAAAATAATTTATAATAAATCCTCCTGTTTGCATTCCTCTGAAATATGCCTTATATTTGAAGAAATATATTTACAAATTCCTAAAAAAATTAGGTGACAAATGTTAGATGATTTAGATATTAAAATCTTAAATATTTTACAAAAAAATGGCAGAACTAAAAGAAATGTTATTGCGGAGTCCATCGGACTATCAATTCCATCAGTAAGTGAAAGACTTCATAAGCTTGAGGAAAAAGGCATAATTGAAGGTTATTATGCAAAACTAAATAAAAAATCTTTTGGCTACGATATAATGGCTTATATACTTGTTACAATGGAAAGTTCAAAACATTATAAAAATTTTGCTGCTAAAATTGAAAAAGTATCACAAATTATTGAATGCCATTCGGTGTTGGGAGAAGGTTCGCATTTACTTAAAGCCATTGTGAAAAATACCGAATCTCTTGAAAAATTATTAAGTGAAATTCAATCTTGGCCTGGTGTTGCGGCAACAAAAACTACTTTTGTTCTCTCAACCATCAAAGAAACTGCTGAAATAGAAATTTAACAATTAATTTATAAATAAATAATGAAGGAAAGAATATGGCAAAGGCTAGTTCACCTGTTGAACAAATTTTAAATTTTATCAAAACTAACGGGATAAAATTTGTCGATATGAAGTTTATGGATTTCCCCGGACAGTGGCAGCATTTCACTGTTCCGGTAACACAATTTAATGAAGATTCTTTTGAAGATGGATTCGGTTTTGATGGATCTTCAATTCGTGGATGGAAAGCAATAAATGAAAGCGACATGTTAATTATTCCTGATCCCACAACAATGTTTGTTGATCCGTTTGTTGATGTTCCAACTATCAGCCTAATATGCGATGTTTATGAACCGGCAACTAAAGAGCAATATTCAAGATGTCCAAGAAACATCGCGCAAAAAGCTACTGCTTATTTAACTTCCACAGGAATTGCAGATACGGTTTATTATGGTCCTGAAGCTGAGTTTTTTATTTTCGATGATGTACGTTTTGATTCAAAACCAAACGGCAGCTTTTACATGGTTGATTCTATTGAAGGAAAATGGAACAGCGGAAGAGATGAAAATCCAAATCTAGGTTATAAACCAAGATTTAAAGAAGGATATTTCCCTGTTCCCCCTACAGATGCATTGATGAACTTGCGAAACGAAATGGTTGTAAATCTTATGAATGCCGGTATTGATGTTGAAGCACAGCATCACGAAGTTGCTAGCGGTGGTCAATGTGAAATCGACTTACGTTTTCAACCTTTAGTAAAAGCTGCAGATCAGCTTTTATTATTTAAATATATTGTTAAGAATACCGCAAAGAAAAATAATAAGACAGTTACTTACATGCCGAAACCAATTTTTGGTGATAATGGAAGTGGAATGCATGTTCACACAAGTCTTTGGAAAAAAGGTAAACCGCTTTTTGCAG
Source organism: Ignavibacteriales bacterium (assembly GCA_027349615.1). Next base: position 3,114 of record DAIEML010000189.1, read on the forward strand.
GTTCTGGATATGCTGGATTAAGTGAAATGGGACTTTATTTTATCGGCGGACTTTTAAAACATGCTGCTTCATTACTTGCATTTACAAATCCGACAACCAATTCATATAAAAGATTAGTCCCTGGATTTGAAGCACCGGTTAATCTTGCATATTCACAAAGAAACAGAAGCGCATCAGTAAGAATTCCAATGTATTCGTCTAGCCCAAAAGCTAAGCGTGTTGAATTCAGATGCCCTGATGCATCAGGCAATCCATACTTAGGATTCTCTGCGATGTTGATGGCTGGCTTAGATGGAGTAATAAATCGAATTGACCCAGGCGAACCTCTTGATAAAGATATTTATGATATGTCCCCTGAAGAGCTAAAAGATGTTCCTTCAACTCCAGGCAGCTTAGGCGAAGCACTGAAAGCACTTTCAGATGATCATGAATATTTATTGAAAGGCGATGTGTTTACGACTGATGTAATTGAGACTTGGATACAATATAAAACAGATAAGGAAATTAAGCCGATGGCATTGCAGCCGCATCCTTACGAGTTCTCATTGTATTTCGATGTTTAATTTTTAATTAGCCTCAAATGAAGGGCGAAGTGTGTTTCGCCCTTTTTTATTTTAAAGTTCTTAACAATCCTCCATAACGATTGTTTGGCTTAAAATTAAATTTCTGAAAGAATGTTCTAAGGTAAAAATGAGTTGTAATCGTTTTGATATTATCTGCACCAAGCCTTGTGCAAAAATCTTCAATTAATTTTCCGGCTAAGCTGCGGTTTCTATACTGACGCGAAATTTCAATTCCTTCGATGTTGGCAATT
>DAIEML010000018.1 GCA_027349615.1 Ignavibacteriales bacterium
AGCAGTATCACTTTCTTTATCGATAGACTGATTATTATTATTTTTGCATGGATATACTTTGTTAATGGAAGCAGGGAAATATTAAGTAAATATTTTAAGTATTATAAATCTATAAGTGAATTTATAGATACATTGAAAGAAGCATTACAAGACAGCACAATAGACAGCACTGAATATAAAAAGCTTTATAAAATATTAAAAACGAATAAACATTAATGAAAGATCAGAGAAAAGTAGAAATAAAAGTCGGTATTACAGTTATTATTGCCGTAATAATATTTTTATGGATTTTGGGCTGGGCAAAAAATTTTAGTTTTACTCAAAAAGAAAATTTTGTAAAGGTAAGGTTTGATAATGTTGCAGGATTAGAAATAGGAGACTATGTCACTGTAAATGGTGTTAAGAAAGGAAATGTTCAAGATATTAAAGTTGAAGAAAATGATGTTCTTGTTTCACTTTCTGTAAATAAAGATGTTGAGTTAAAAAGTGACGCAACATTTGGAATAGCAATGGTAGACTTAATGGGCGGGAAGAAGATAGATATTAAGCCAGGTAATTCAATTGAACCTTTAGACTATAATAAAATTCAAAAAGGAATATTTTATTCCGACATTCCCGAAGTAATGTCGTTTGTTGGTTCGATGGAAAGCGATTTAGTTGTTGCATTAAAAAATATTAATGTTACTCTTAACTCTGTTAATAAATATTTAACAGATCAAAAATTAAATAGTGATATTAAAAATTCATTATCAAATTTATCTCAAATAACAGAAAAATTAAATTTGATGATTGACGAAAATCGTTCAAACTTAAGTAAGCTTACACAAAACAGTGTTGATCTTACTGAAGAAGCGAAGGATTTCATTGCGCAAAATAAAGATAATATCTCATCTTCAATTTCTGAAGCAGATGGTATATTAAAAAAGACTGATACTTTAATAACAAAATTAAATGATTTTACGAATGATATTAATTCGAAGAAAAATAATATAGGTAAAATCATGTACGATGAAAAATTATATGATAACCTGCAACAATCAATTAAACAGGTAAATGAACTTACAAAAATCCTCATCGAACAACTTCAAAACAAAGGATTTAAAGTTGATGCAAAAATTCATCTTTTCTAAACTCATCAGTTTACTCGTAATAATTTTTATTTATTCTAACTTCCAATTATATGGAGCTTCAAAAGATCCAGTTCGAGCAAAAAACGGAATGGTTGTTAGTGCAAGTGATATTGCTTCTAAAGTTGGAATAGAAATTTTAAAAAAAGGAGGCAATGCAATTGATGCAGCAGTAGCAGTTGGTTTTGCTTTAGAAGTTACTTATCCGTTTGCAGGAAATATCGGCGGCGGCGGATTTATGGTTATCCATTTAAAGAATGGGAAAAACACTGCAATTGATTACAGAGAAAAAGCACCACTGAAATCAACGAGAAATATGTTTCTTGATAAGAATGGAAATTTTGATCCTAAATTAAGTCAAGAAGGTGCAACATCAGTTGGAGTGCCGGGAAGTGTTGCCGGAATGATTTACGCATTAGAAAAATATGGAACGATGAAACTTGCTGATGTTATTCAGCCAGCAATAGAATTAGCTGTAAATGGATTTCCTTTAGACCATTTTACAGTAGAATCTTTCAAAGAATATTTTAATGATTTTAAAAAATATCCTTCATCTTTAAAGATATTTTCTAAAGATGGTAAACCATATAATGAAACAAACATTTTTAAGCAGCCAGATTTAGCATCAACATTAAAAGAAATTCAAAAATACGGACGAGATGGATTTTACAAAGGCAAGATTGCTGAATTATTGGTAAATCAGATAAAAGAGTTGCACGGATATATTTCTTTAGAAGATTTAGAAAAATATCAGCCGGTAGAAAGAAAACCAGTAATTGGAAATTACCGCAGATATAAAATTATTTCTATGCCACCGCCAAGCAGCGGCGGAATTGCTTTGGTTGAGCTATTAAATATTTTAGAAAATTATAATTTTAAAATTGAAGAATGGGGAGGCAGCGAATATATTCATCAATTAGTTGAAGCAATGAAATTTGTTTATGCAGATAGAACGCAATATTTAGGCGATTCAGATTTTTATCCTGTTCCGGAAAAAGGATTGATTTCTAAATCATACGCAAAAACTATTTTTGAAAAAATGAAAAATACTGCGATACCAGCTAATGAAATAAAACCTGGAAATCCAAATAAATATAATGAGAGTTCTGAGACAACACATTATTCAGTTTATGACTCTTTTGGAAATGCTGTTAGTACGACTACCACACTTAATTCCGGATATGGGTGTAAAGTTGTTGTAAATGGTGCAGGCTTTTTGTTAAATAATGAAATGGATGATTTCAGCGCAAAGCCCGGAGTTCCTAATCAATTTGGATTAATGGGAAGTGAAGCAAATTCAATTCAACCTGAAAAAAGAATGTTAAGTTCGATGACTCCAACAATAGTTTTAAAAAATGATAAACCTTATATTGTTATTGGTTCGCCTGGCGGATCAACAATTATAACAGTAGTACTCCAAGTTATTTTAAATTGCATCGATTTCCATATGAATATTCAACAGGCAATTGATGAACCTAGAATTCATAATCAATGGATGCCGGATGAAATTTACTATGAGAAATTTGGACTTCCGATTGATGTAAAAAATAATTTAATTAAGATGGGCTATAAATTTGGAAAAGAAAGATCTCTTGGTTTGGCAGAAGGAATAATGATAGATAATAATAATCATTTTATTTTTGGTGCGTCTGATCAAAGAGGACCTGGCGCCGCTGAGGGATATTGATTGTTGTAATTTCAAGTGCACTTTAAATTTACAGACAATTGAACAATTAGATAGAAAAAAAATAGTTAATTAAGGAATTTGAAATGGTATTAGGAATTGGAGTGGATATAATTGAAATAGAAAGAATTCAGCAAAGCGTAGAAAAATATGGCGATCATTTTTTAAATAAAGTTTATACCGAAACAGAACTTAATTATTGCATGAGCAAGGGAAATAAGTATCAACATTTAGCAGCAAGGTTCGCAGCAAAAGAAGCAGTTTTCAAAGCATTAACAACCGGCTGGAACAAAGATGTCGGCTGGCAAGATATTGAAATATACAATGAACCAAATGGAATGCCATTAGTAAAACTTAAAGGGGATTTAGAATCATTTCTCTCAAACGGAAAAAATCTAAAAATTTCTATGAGTCACTCAAGAGATTATGTTACCTGTGTAGCGATAATTTTTAGAGAAATTTAAACATCCAAAAATTTATAGATTGGAAAATCCGTTCCCATTTTTTTATATTATTCCAGCTAAAATAATAGTTTTGTAGAATAATCCATTAATAATATTTCGAAGCAAAATTAAGCATCGATGAGATATGGTTATTACTAAGTCAATATTTAATATTTTAAGCTACGGCTCATTAGTTTTGGTAGCAATAATTTTTGTTTTTATCTACACACAAAATATACCCGATGGATCTTTTCTATATTTATCAATTATTTCAATAATTTTACTCATTGGAAGAATTATTTTTCGAATTATTTACTTAAAACAAAATAAAAATATTAACGGAGGCTGACTTCGAACCTGCTAAAAGAGTTAACGGAAAATTAAATGCTAAGGTATTGATATTAAATCAAAGCTATGAACCTTTAACCGTTTGTAACATAAAGAAAGCAATAATATTAATTTATTTAGGTAAAGCTGAATTAGTCTTAAATGATAAACGAAAAGAAGTAAGAAGCATAAATAACAGCTTTCCGTGGCCAAGTATTATTCGATTAAATTATTTTATTAATGTGCCATATAAAAAAGTTGTACTTACAAGAAAAAATATTTTAAGACGAGATGCTTACAAGTGTGGTTATTGCGGAAGGAGCGACTTACCTTTAACAATTGATCATGTCATTCCTAAATCAAAAGGCGGAAGTGATTCTTGGGAAAACCTTGTTTGTGCATGCACATTTTGTAATAATAAGAAAGGCGACCGGACTCCAGTTGAAGCAGCTATGAATCTTTTAAACAGGCCATTTAAACCAAGCCACATTATGTTTATAAAACATGTCGTTGGTAAATTAGATGATAATTGGAAGCCATATCTTTACCTGTCATAAAAATACTTTTTCTTATTCATTTCAGTTAAATGATTTCTTTTGATTATTTAGAATCTATTAAAATTTCGTTAGTTAAAACAAGATTATTTAATTCAATATTATTATTTTGCTTACCGTTATTCTAAAAATTATTCTACAATATGGCGAAAAAAAGAATCTTAAGCGGAATGAGGCCAACAGGTAAACTTCACATTGGCCATTACGTCGGCGCACTTGAAAATTGGGTTAAATTACAAAATGAATTTGAAAATTATCACCTAATTGCTGATTACCACGTTCTAACAACAAAACTTGAAACTGAAGATATCTATAATGATTCGATAGATATGCTTATTGATTGGCTTGCGTGCGGTTTGGATCCGAATAAAAGCCCAATGTTTAGGCAATCAAAAATTAAAGAGCATACAGAATTACATTTAATTTTCAGTATGCTTATTTCTGTAAATCGATTGGAGAGAAACCCAACTCTAAAAGATCAAGTAAGAGATTTACATATTGATCAAATCATCTACGGACATTTAGGTTATCCTGTTCTTCAGACGGCTGATATTCTTCTGTATAAAGGAAATGCAGTTCCAGTTGGTGAAGACCAAGTTCCTCACGTTGAACTTTCAAGGGAGATTGCTAGAAAGTTTAATAATCAATATGGAAATGTTTTTCCGGAACCTGAGCCATTGTTAACAAATTTTGCAAGACTACCAGGACTAGATGGCGAGGCAAAAATGAGTAAGTCTCTCAACAATACTATTCTACTTTCTGATGAACCTGACATTGTAAAAGCAAAACTCAAAAAAGCAGTTACTGATCCCCAGAAAATAAGGAAAGGAGATCCGGGTAATCCAGATATTTGTTTAGTTTTCACTTATCATAAAAAATTTAATCTGAATGAGATTCCGGAAATTGATAAGAATTGCCGTTCTGGTGCTCTAGGATGCGTCGATTGTAAGTTAAGATGTGCTACAAAAATTTCTGATATGTTGGCGCCTATAATTGAGAAAAGAAAATATTACGAGCAAAGACTTGATGAAGTAAAAAATATTTTAATTGCTGGAGAAAATAGAGCTAGAATTATTGCACAACAAACTATGGCTGAAGTCCGAGAAACAATGAAGCTGGGATAAAATTTGTATAAAATTAAATTAGATCAGTTTGAAGGACCATTAGATCTTCTTTTGTTTTTTATAAAACGAGACGAGTTGAACATTTATGACATTCCAATTTCTAAAATTACAAAAGAGTTTCTTGAGTATGTTAATTTGATAAAAATGCTTGATCTTGAAATTGCCGGTGATTTCATTTTGATGGCTTCAACTTTAATGCATATAAAAGTTAGAATGCTTCTCCCAAGAGAATTGGATGAAAAAGGAGAAGAAATTGATCCGCGTGCAGATTTAATTAAAGCTTTATTAGAATATAAAAAATATAAAGAAATGTCTGATGAACTTTCATTTCTTGAATCAAGCCAGAGGAAAATAAATTTTCGCGGAAATTTTACTGAAGACGAAAAAATAGCACCGCCGGAATATGAAACTCTTCTAAGAAATGTTTCAATCTTTGACCTTGCAAAAGCATTTAAAAGAGCAATTGACAGTATTAAGCCTGAAGTATTTCATGAAATTAAAAAAATTAATATTACAATCGATGAACAAATTACTTACATTTTGAATAAGTTAGAAGAACTAAAAGAACTTGATTTCTTGAGTTTAATAGAAGGCATGAACGAAAAACTTAGAATTGTAATTACATTTGTTGCATTACTGGAAATTACAAAAATGGGTATGATTGGAATAAAAGAATCACCAAATTTCAATGATTTTATTTTATACAAATTGAATAATGGATAATATTTATAATTCTATAATCGAAGCATTAATATTCTCATCAGATGAGCCAATAACCTCAACGGATCTTGTGAAAGCTATTAAAGGAATTGACGGAGAAGATATACAAATTTCTGTGGAAGAAGTTGAAGAATGTATAAATGGCTTAAATCAAATTTATGAGGAAAAAAATGTTGCTTTTAACATAATGAAAATTGCTGGCGGATATTTGTTTGCAACTAAACCAGAATATGCAAAATATATCGGATACCTTTCATCGGAAAAAAGTAAAAGACGATTAAGCCAGGCAGCTCTGGAAACACTTGCAATAATTGCTTACAAACAGCCAATCACTAAGCCAGAATTAGAAACAATTAGAGGCGTTAATTCAGATTATATTTTGAATACGCTGCTGGAAAAAAATTTAATTTCAATTACCGGAAGAGCAGAAAGTATTGGAAGACCTTTACTTTATGGTACAACAACTGAATTCTTAAAATATTTTGGACTTGACAAATTAAGCGATTTACCTAAACCTCGAGAAATTGAAGAGATAATGAAAGATGAAGATTTTATTGAGCAGAAACAAAAAATAATGATGAATATCATAGAAGAAAATATTGAGAATGAAACTAATGAAGATACTGAAAATTTAAATGACACAGATTAGAATAAACAAGTTCCTTTCTGAAAGCGGAATATCTTCAAGAAGAAAATCGGAAGAATTAATACTGCAAGGCAGAGTTTCTGTTAATGGAAAAATTATAACTGACTTAGCTATTAAAGTAGATTCGGAAAAAGACAAAGTTTTTTTAGACGGAGAAAAAATTTCTCCAAAAAGACATTTATATTTTCTTTTAAACTAGCCAAAAGGAATTGTTACAACAACAAATGATGAAAAAAACAGAAGAACAGTTGTTGATCTAATTAAAACGAAAGAAAAAATTTTCCCAGTCGGAAGATTAGATTATGATACTACCGGTGCTATTATCTTAACGAATGACGGCGATTTTTCTAACTTGCTTACTCATCCTAAAAACAATGTACCAAGAATTTATGAAGTAAAGATTGACAAACCTTTGAGTGAAGAAGATATAGAAAAATTTGTGCGTGGAGTTTTTATAAAAGGAATAAAGGGAAAATTTAAGCATGTAAATTTTCCTATTAAAAATAATAAAAAAGTAGTAAACGTTACAGCAGTTGAAGGCAGAAATCATTTTGTGAAAAATATGTTTGGCACGCTTGGTTATACAGTAATATCATTAAACAGAAAAAGCTTTGCCGGTATTGATGCAGATATTCCAATTGGACAATATAGAATATTAAGAAAAGAGGAAATTTCCGGAGTAATTGAAAATTATGGCAAATAAACTTTTGTTTATTTTATTCTTCATCTTCACTTTATCAGTTATTTCATATTCACAGGAAGTACCAAAAGATACTGTGCAGAAATTTGCGTACTCCACAATTCAGGAATTCTGGTCGCAGATGAATGATATTTTTAACGACCCGAATTTCAGCAATGCGGAATGGGGCGTGGATATTCAATCACTTGAAACTGGCGAATATTTATATAAAAGAAATGAGGACAAATTATTTATGCCGGCTTCAAATTTAAAACTTTTTACTACTGCAGCCGGATTAATAATTTTAGGAAGCGATTATAAATTCAAGACAAATGTTTATATGAATGGATCGGTTGATGGTTCAGTACTTAAAGGAGATTTAGTAATTCAAGGAAGGGGAGATCCATCGATATCAGGCAGATTTTATGACGGCAACATGCTAAAAGTTTATAATGATTGGGCTGATTCACTTGTTAATGATGGCATTGATGAAATAACAGGCAATATAATTGGCGATGATAATTCATTTGATGAAGTTGGACTTGGCGCCGGTTGGGCATGGGATTATGAAAGTAATTGGTTTGCTGCGCCTTCTAGTGCAATTTGTTTTAATGATAACTGTGTGGACCTTACCGTTACCGTTAATAAAAAAACTCATCAACCTGAAGTTAATGTTTTACCAGATACAAAATATGTAATCATCATAAATAAAGTTACTACTGTTCCTAAAGATTCAATTACATCTATCGAGACCTATCGCGAATTAGGAACAAATGTAATTACTGTATTTGGAACAATCCGTGATAATTCCGATTCTGTTAAAACTTATGTTACGGTAAATAATCCTACTCAGTTTGCCATGGTTGTTTTAAAAGATGTTTTAAGAAAAAAAGGAATTATGATTGATGGATATCCGATTGATATTAATGATATGACTACGAATCTTGAGTATAACAAAATGAAACTTTTGTTTACCCAATATTCTCCGCCGCTTAAAGAAATTGTAAAAGTAATAAATAAGGCAAGCCAAAATCTATACGCTGAACAATTATTAAAAACAATAGGACTTGAAACAAAAGATTATGGAAGCGTGGAAAATGGTGTCAGTTCTGAAAATAAAGTATTTAAAGAGATGGGAATTAATCCGGAAAGTTTAAATATTGTTGATGGCAGCGGTCTTTCACGTTTAGATCTTGTAACACCAAAACAAATTGTTACACTACTAACTTACATGTACAAAAATAAAAATTTCATTCCATTTTTTAATTCATTACCAATTGCAGGCGTTGACGGTACTTTAGGTGATAGAATGCAAAATACTAAAGCTCAAGGAAAGATTAGAGCAAAGCCAGGATTTCTCGAAGGAGTCAGAAGTCTTTCCGGATATGCTTTTACCGGAGATAACGAACCAATAGCTTTTTCTATTATAGTTAATAATTTTAATGTGCCGGTTAAGCTGGCAGAAAATATTCAAGATTTAATATGTTTACGGCTTGCAAACTTTAAAAGAAAATAATCGGAGGTTACGTGGATAACAACATTCAACAGGATGTTAATGTTTTAATTAAGAGAAGATTTGAAGAACTAGAAGAATTAAAATCTAAAGGCTTTGAAACTTTTGCTTACTCATACGATATTAATTCAAATTCAGAAGATATAATTAAAAATTATAAGGAAGATGAAAAAAGAGTCGTAAAAATTGCAGGTAGAATAATGGCATTAAGACGAATGGGAAAGGCATCTTTTGCGCATATTCAAGACCAGCAAGGAAGAATACAAATCTATTTAAGGAAAGACGATATCGGTAATGCTTACGATGCTTTTAAGTTACTTGATATCGGCGATATAATTGGAGTTGAAGGCTTTGTATTTAAAACTAAGACTGGTGAAATTTCTGTTCATATAACTTCAATGCAATTATTATCAAAAACGTTACGCCCGTTGCCAATCGCAAAAGAAACTGTTGATGAAGCTGGAAATAAAATCATCCACGATCAATTTGCAGATAAAGAATTACGATACCGCCAGCGATATGTAGATTTAGTTGTTAATCCTGAGGTTAGAGATGTTTTTATAAAACGCAGCAAAATAGTAAGTGCGATGAGAAACTTTCTTGATTCTGAAGGATATCTTGAAGTTGAAACTCCAATATTGCAGCCGTTATACGGCGGTGCTGCTGCACGTCCTTTTACAACTTACCACAATACTTTGGATACAACATTCTATTTAAGAATTGCCGATGAACTTTACTTGAAGCGACTAATTGTTGGAGGTTTTAACGGCGTTTACGAAATCTCGAAAGATTTTAGAAATGAAGGAATGGACAAAACACATAATCCAGAATTTACAATGATGGAATTGTATGTCCCTTACAAAGATTATGATTGGATGATGTCATTTGTTGAAAAAATGGTTTATAATATTTGTAAAATAGTTTTTAATAAATTAGAATTTGAATACGACGGAATGAATATCGCTTTTGGTTCATCATGGAATAGAGTTTCTATGATAGATGCCCTGAAAGAAAAAATTGGAATTGACGTTTTATCTGCTGATATAAAACAATTGAAAGAAGCAGCTATAAAATTGGGAGTAGATATAAAAGGTCTTGAAACCAAAGGTAAATTAATTGATGAAATATTTAGTTTGGCAGTTCAGCCAGAATTGATTCAGCCAACATTTGTAATTGATTATCCAGTTGAATTATCTCCGTTAGCAAAAAAACACCGTACAAAAAATGGAGTTGTAGAAAGATTCGAAGGATATGTGGCGGGAAGAGAAATCTGTAACGCATTTTCAGAATTGAATGATCCAATTGACCAAAGAGAAAGATTTGAAGCGCAAGGAATAATGAGAGAAGAAGGGGATCAAGAAGCACATCAAATTGATGAAGATTTTATTAGAGCTCTCGAATATGGAATGCCGCCAACTGCCGGACTTGGAATTGGCATTGACCGATTAGTTATGCTACTTACAAATCAAACATCAATTCGTGATGTTATCTTCTTTCCGCAAATGAAACCTGAAGTAAAGTGATGATAATAATTATTCAGACAAGCTTTGGGAATTTTAAAATCAGAAAGAATTTATATAATTCATAAAGGGGTTAAGATTTGAAGTATAGCATTATCATTCCAACGTTGAATGAAGAAAAATTATTACCAAATCTTCTGAAACAATTATCGGATTTAAATATTAAAAAAAAATATGATTATGAAGTTATAGTTTCAGATGGCGGAAGTAATGATCATACTGTAGACATTGCGTTAGAATTTGCAGATACTGTAAAAGTTCACCTTGATAATTGCAAGCAAAATATTGCATCGGGAAGAAATTATGGAGCAAGTTTTGCTCAAGGTGAAGTTCTTATTTTTATAAATGGTGATATTTTAATTCCGCATCTAGAAGATTTTTTTAACTTCATTAATAACAAATTTTTCAGCAGCAATTACTTAGCAATGACTTGCAAAGTGAAAGTTTTCCCTGAAGAAGAAATTTTATCAGATAAAATATTTCATTTTATTTATAATTCGTATTTCAGACTGCTTAATAATATTGGCGTTGGAATGGGCAGAGGTGAATGCCAAATTATCCGGAAAAATGTTTTTCAAAATGTAAACGGATATAATGAAAAACTTGCTGCCGGAGAAGATTTTGATATTTTTAGAAATATTAGAAAACTTGGAAAAGTTTTGTACACAATGGATATTTGTGTTTATGAATCCCCAAGAAGATTTAGAAAACTTGGATACAAAAATGTAACTTTATCTTGGTTAAGAAATGGTTTTTCTGTTTTTCTAAAGAACAAATCTATTTCAAAGGAATGGGAACAAGTTAGATGATTAAAAAAATATTTTTTCTTGCTGCTATTCTTTGTACTTCATTGTTAGCTCAAAATGATTATGTGAGAATTGATAACAATGTCTATCAATTCCTTGACAGAATGGAAGCACTACATATTATTACTGATTACAATTCTTTTGAAATACCAAAGCCAAGGACAGAAATAGCGCATTATTTAAAAGAAGTTGCCGGTAAGGAATATCGTCTAGATAAAATTGATCTGAAAATATTAAATGATTTGAAGAATGAATTTGAATTTGAAATGTACGGCACTTTGAAAAATTCTCAATCATATATCGATAGCACATATGATTTCTTTTCGCAAAAAGCAAAATACTTTTATTCTTATGTTAAACCAGAAAAGTTCAATTTGTTTGTAAATATATTAGGTGAAGGCCAAGGAATTGCACAAAATGATTTTGAAAACAAATCCAATCTGCATACAGAAATTGGAGTAATCGGTGGCGAAATAAGAGGAACTTTATTTGATAAGTTCGGATTTTATTTAAGAGGTACAAATGGAAATGTATTCGGCAATAAAACAGTTGCTCAACTGCGTCCAGATATAAAATATAATTTCAAATATACTCTTGATCAGGCCGCAGGATTTTTTGATGAAACAGAAGGATATGCTACAGCTGATTTTAAATATTTGAAATTCAAATTTGGCAGAGACCAAATGCAAATTGGTTATGGCCCAATAAAATCAATAATCGATGACAATTCACCCGCATTTGATTATTTGGGAATGAATATAGATTATAACTTTTTCCATTTCTCATATTTTCATGGCAAACTTTTAGGGCAAACTAGTTTTCAACAAGATTCAATTGATGGCGGGATTAATGTTGTAGCAGAAAAATATATTGGATACCACAGAATTAGTTTTGATATTTCTCCAAAATTTAATTTCGGTGCCGGTGAAATGATTATTTATGGTGACCGACCATTAGATTTATCTTATTTAAATCCTTTTGCTTTTTATAAATCAGTTGAACATTCTGGGCAAGACAGAGATAATTCATTTTTATTTTTTGATGCAGAAGATCGATCAATTGAAGGATTAAAAATTTATTCAACATTATTAATAGATGACATCGATTTTGGTAAACTTGGTACCGGCTGGTACGGCAACCAAACGCTTATAGATATCGGAATATTCTCTTCAAATTTATATCATTTGCTGCCGTTAGATTTTGGAATTGAATTTACTAAGATCGATCCGTATGTTCATACGCATCGAACTGATAATAGTAATTTTACTAATATGGAATACAATCTTGGCTCAATTTTGAAGCCGAACAGTTTAATGTATAATTTCAATTTGAATTACAGATTTACATACAGAATTAATTTAGCTGCAAATTTTTCTTATATAATTCACGGCGCAAATCCTATAAAATCTGATGGAACAATAATTAATGTTGGCGGAGATGAATTATTAGGTCATAGAACTTTAGATGCACCTGGCGCAAGAATTCTCGACGGTGATTTGGAATACTCAAGAGAGTTTTCTGCTTTGTTAAGTTATGAACCGATTAAGCAATATTATTTTACAATTAAATTAATATATTTAAATGAATCGCTGCAGAATTCTGTAAAGAATAATCAACTTCAAAGTTATTTTACATTATCTTTAAAATTTTAATTATATAGGGGGGAGAAGAAATTATGAAATTCGGAAAATTCAAAATCCCATTCTCAATTATTTTACTCACCTTAGGAATAATACTTGGAACTCAAATTCAAAAAGTATTTTCTGATGATAAACTACGTGATAGCTTAACTAAATTTAATGATGTACTAACTTACACTCAGAAATATTATGTAGATAATGTTGATACTCAAAAATTAGTTAATGCTGCTATCAATGGAATGCTGAATAAACTTGATCCTCATTCAGTTTATATTCCGTCTAATCAGATGGAAAATATTGAAGATTCATTCAGAGGAGATTTTGATGGAATTGGAATTGAATTCCAAATTATTAATGACACACTAACCGTAGTTTCTGCAATCAGCGGCGGGCCAAGCGAGGCCTTAGGAATTCAACCTGGAGATAAAATTGTAAAGATTGATGGAAAGTCTGCTGTCGGAATAACAGATGACAATGTAAGAAATCAACTTCGCGGTAAAGCAGGAACAAAAGTAAATGTTACTATATTAAGATTCGGCGTAAAAAATCCGCTCAATTTTGAAATTACTCGAGCTAAAATTCCGCTCTTTTCTGTTGATGCTCACTTTATGTATAATGACAATACTGGTTATATAAGTGTATCTAGATTTTCTGAAACAACTTTTGATGAAGTAAGCAGTGCATTAAAAGAATTAAAAAAGGATGGAATGCAGCAACTGATACTTGATTTAAGAGGAAATCCAGGCGGACTTCTTAATCAAGCCGTTAAAGTTGCGAATTTATTTATTGGCGATAATAAAAAGATTGTTTATACCAAAGGAAGAAGATCAGAATTCGACGAAGAATATGATGCAAATGATCCGGCTCCTTATAAAGATTTACCATTAATTATTTTAATAAATAAAGGAAGCGCTTCGGCAAGTGAAATTGTTTCCGGCGCAATGCAAGATTGGGACAGAGCTTTGATAGTTGGAGAAACTACATTTGGCAAAGGATTAGTTCAAAGACAATTTACGTTGCCGGATAATTCAGCTCTTCGATTAACAATTGCAAGATATTATACTCCGTCAGGTAGATTAATTCAAAGAGATTATAAAGATTTAAAAAACAGAGAAGAATATTTTGCAGATGCTGGTAATTCTAATGAACATTCTGGAGATAACCTTGAACACACGGCAGAAAAAGATTCTGCACTTCCAAAGTATAAAACATTTGATGGAAGAACTGTTTACGGCGGCGGCGGAATTACTCCGGATTATATTGTAAAAATGGATGACGTTACGGAGTATACTATGAACTTGTTAAAGAATAATATTTTCTATCAATTCATTTTAAATTACTTAGACAACAACAAAAAAATAATTGAAAAAGATTATGGAAATAATTTGAAAAAGTTTGTAAATAATTTTTCTTTTACTAGTGAAGAATTAAATAATTTTATAAGATTTTCAGAATTGAAAAAAAATAAATATTCTGAAAAAGATTTTAAGAAAGATGAAGAATATATTTCGGCTAGATTAAAAGCTGAAATAGCACGCACTTTATGGAAAAATATTGGCTGGTATGAAGTAATGTTAAAAGAAGATAATCAATTTCAAAAAGCAGTTACATTGTTCAATGAGGCAAAAGAACTAGCAAAGTTAAAATGAAACATACTCTTATTGCTTTAATCTTTGTACCATTTATAATTTATTTTTCTATACCCAAAAGCCAATCAGAAGAAAAATTATATGAAGTAAATATTTCTACAAACAAGCATTTAGAAGTAGGAGAAGAATTAACATATGTTGTCAGCTATACTTTTATAAAACTTGGAGAAATTAAAATAATTGTAAAAAACAAAAAGATAATTGATGGAAAAACGTTCTACAGCACCATAGCTTATATGAACTCTTATTCCGGAATTCCTTTTGTTGATCTTCATATGATTTATGAAAGCACTTTAAATCCACAATATTATTCCGCATTTTTTAGAGGAATAGTTAAAAAAGAAGAGTACACAACTTTTACCGATTATACTTTTAACTATCCCAAATCAACAATAAAAATTAAAAAAGGCAAACTTCAGCCATATCAATTATGGACTGATTCAACAACATCTGCAAAAAAAGAATATCAAGATGGGCTTTCAATTCTATATTTTGCCAGAATGTTCAGCGGGTCTGGAAAATCAATAAGTGTTCCTTGCTTTGTGAATGAAAAAAAAGAGAATACTTTAATTAATTCTTACACTCAAGTTTCCGGTGTTTCTATTGATGCAGTTGATTATGATATTGCGTGTGTGAAGATTGACGGCAATATGAATTTTATAAGTGTATTTGGATTGACAGGTTATTTTGAAGGATGGTTTTCGGATGATGATGCAGCAATTCCGATAGTTGCTAAATTAAAAGTTATAATTGGAAATGTTAAAGTTGAATTAAAATCATGGAAGAGAGAAGGATGGACACCTCCGAAGTTCAAAAAAAGTTAGACGCAGAAGTAAAGCTGTTTCCGTATCTTGATATGTTCCCAAAGATTCACGAAAGCGTATTTCTGGCTTCCGGCGTAAAGGTAATTGGTGATGTAGAAATTGGCAAAGATTCTAGTGTTTGGTATAACACAGTTGTTAGAGGCGATGTTAATTATATTAGAATTGGTTCAACGACAAATATACAAGATTGTTCAATGCTTCATGTTACAAATGGAAAATTTCCTTTGAATATTGGAAATAAAGTTACAATTGGACATTCAGTTACTTTACACGGATGTACAATTAATGATTTGAGTCTGGTTGGAATGGGAGCTGTAATTTTGGATGGGGCTGTTGTTGAGCTGAAATCAATGGTTGCAGCTGGTTCTGTTATAAAACCAGGATTTGTTGTTCCAACAGGTAAACTTGCTGCTGGAGTTCCTGCAAAAATTGTAAGAGATTTATCTGATCAAGAAATGGATGAATTTGAAAAATCAGCATTACGCTATAAGAAATACACTGAAAAAACAAAAGAATCATTAAGAAATTTTAAATAGAAAAATGTATATTAAGTTTTGGGGCACTAGAGGCTCCATTCCAGTTCCGGGCAGTTCAACTTTGAAGTATGGTGGTAATACTCCTTGTGTTGAATTACGTACGAGCAAAAATCAACTTATTATTCTTGATGCAGGAAGTGGAATTCGTGAACTAGGAAAATATTTAAGTAATAATGGATATAATAATTCCATTGATATTATTGTCAGCCATTATCATTGGGATCATATTCAAGGCATTCCATTCTTTTTACCACTTTATGATAAAAAAAATAAAATTACTTTTTACGGTGAAACAAGCAACGGAGAAAAGATAAAAAGTATTTTGCAACATCAAATGACAGCTAATTATTTTCCAATAAATCTAAATGAAATTTGTGCAAATACAACATTTGAAGAAATTAATATAAATAATTCATATAATATTGGCGGAATTAAAGTAGAAACACTTAGAGCCAATCACTCTTCACCTACGGTTACATATAAATTTATTGATGGCGATAAAAGTATTGTCTATATGACAGATAATGAACTAAAATTAAAAGATTCAATTGACTTATCAGATGCTGATAATCTTCATACTATTTTGGAAATGAACAAAGAATTAATTGAATTTTGTAAAGGATGTGATTATTTAATTCATGATTCAATGTATGATGAAATTTCAATTTTAGGTAAAAAAGGCTGGGGACATACAGGAAATGTTACTTTAACTTACTTTAGCATACTTGCGAAAGTTAAAAATTTAATTTTATTTCATTACAAAGGGCAGAGTTGCAATTCTGCCCTTTTTTTACATCTCATCCCATACATAGCCTAGGCCAGACGGTTATACAAAACAAGAAAAGGCCGGACTAAGATTTTATCTTCCGCTAAAAGA
>DAIEML010000190.1 GCA_027349615.1 Ignavibacteriales bacterium
TGCTCTGGGCGAATCTTATCACCATTGGATTGTCAAACGTTTAGCCCTCCTTGTATGGAGGGTTTTTCGTGTAAGATGGTATTATATGCTGAGAAAGCACAAAAGAATTATTTAGCTTGTATAGTTGGATATTAACAAGGTGGCTAATTTTAGCCATGTTTATAAGCTTCTAATATTAGATTTCTGATATCTTTCACATATCTTGCTCTTGTCTTGTACTTATCTTATACTCATTTCATACTAAGTTCATACTCATTTTATACTCTTTCCATACTGAATTTATACTCATCTTATACTCGGCAATAGGAATACTCTTATTCCTTCATAAATTTATTGAAGTGTCTAAGTTTTAAAATTAAATAGTTTTTGTAAAAGGCTAGTATTTAGAATTGTTTGTAACTTAAGAAATCAAGTTTCTAGAATATCAGATGGGTTAAACTTGCAGTAGCTCAAATATTTTTTTTGTTTCTTCCTGATATTTTTGTTCGGCGTCGGTTTTGTAGATTTTTTCTTGTGCTTCCCTTTCAGATTTTATATCGTTCAAATGTTTTTTCTTATCCTCAATTAATTTGTTAAATCTTTCTTCATGATCTTTATCGCTTCGTTCATATTCTTTTTTCATGTAGTCAACTTGATAATCTTTTTCATCTTTAATCGCTCCAATAGCACGGATTAATCTTTGTTTTTGATTTGAACTTTCTAACAGCGCCATACCTGCAGATATAAGAGAAATTAATAATCCAACTGTAAAAGCTAATACTCCCCATTTCAAACCTGTCATTACAATTAAAGGAATAATATCATTCATTTTTTCCGGATTGTTTGTAATGTTATTTGAATAACCGGCGCAACCGCCCATTAGAAAAACGGTAACCGATAAAATAAAATTATAAGTCATCGCATTTCTAAATGCTGTTCTTGGATTTAAGCTTTGTATTAGCTGAAGATTTTTTATTCTTTCTTCAAGAACCGCAACATTATCTTCAGCACGTTTTACTATTACCTTAATTGTACTGTCAAGCCGTTCCTTCAGTTTTTTCTTATGTTCTTCTTGTTCTTTCGAAAGATCTTGAATTTCGCTGTATCTATCTTGGATTTGCCTATCAAATATTAAAAGCCTTTCGTTTGCCTGGTTATAATACTTTAACTTAATAGCATTAGCTACGGTTTCTGCAACTTGTTTATATTTTTGGTAAAGTTTATTTGTACTTCCTAAAAGCAGGATGTTATTATTTGAAGAATAATTTTGAATTATTTTATCTAGAAACGAGATATCTTTTAAAATCTTTTCGTTATAATATTCATTTAAGTTAAGCGCTTTAAATGAATTCAATTTTATTTTAATCGATTTGATATCAAATGCGTTTTGGGATTTTGCATCTTTTAAATAATCTGATATTATTAAAAATGATAATGAAAATTCCGGATAATAAAATAAATTACTGGTTATTGTATTTTTTAATAGATGCTCAAACAATGCTAAATCATTTTCTTCAATTGAATACTCAATTCGTGAGATATCATAATTATAAAGCTCGCCTAACATTTCATATTTAATTATACTTTGGCCAATTTGAACTTCGCTAAGTGTAAGATAAAATTTTGCGCTTATACCAAGTGGTTTTACAGCCAGAGCTTGTAAAAAACTATTTTTCGATTTTTGAATATCTTTTTGAATTAAATAAACAAATCCAGAATATAGGTTTATAAGATAAAGCAATTCATTACGCAAATTATCATCTAATTTGTTTTCATTTATTACTTCTTTTGATAGCTCTAAAAGTTCAATTGATTTTACAGGATTAAATAGAATTTTATCGAAAGCTAAAATGACTGATTGGATCATTAAATAAAGGAAATTATTTCTGCTCGATTTTTTTTCTGCCAGGCTTAATGCTGATGCTGCAAAATATCTTTTTTCATTTTCAGATTTAATTATAATCCACTTTGTATAAAATTCCTTAATTGACTTATATGCACTTTGGCTAGTTGAATGCACTGAAGAAGTCTTATATATATCTTCAAGTTGCAAAATAATTGGTGAACGGCTTAACCAAAACAGCGGAGCTTCTTCAAATCTTATAAATTGCTCGCTAATTTCATCTGGAAGTTTAAAACTATAAAAACGAGAACTCTCTTTTATTATTTTTAAAAAGTCCGGTTGTTCATCTAAATCAATTTGGAAAAATTCTTTCCCTAAATTTTTAAACTTATAAGCGTTTACTTCAGAAAGAGAACTTTCATCGACTTCTAAGTTAGAATCAAAATTCCCATTAAAGGATGTAATATTTTTTTCCATTAACTATTAAATATTAATTTCTTTTTATCGAAAAATTTCTCAATACCTTATTCGAATACTATAATCCTAAATCCATTATCGAAAAATATTGCTAATATTTAATATGTAAGCCGCATATATAAATGTTAAATAAAAACTGATGGATGAGATTAGAAATAAAGAGATTTTGAAAAATATACCGGCTATTTATTCATGATTTATAAAATATCGATTTAGATATAAAGAGTTAAAATATCTGTTTGTAAAAACTTCCAAATAGAGAAATTATTATCCGTTCTCCCCAAAAAATTGGTAAAAGTTGCATTGTTTTTTTGTAATTTCTTCAAAGCGAAATTTTATCTTATTAAATAAGTTTAAGTTAAGATTTTGCAATTAAATCTATTAAAAGAAATAGTTAACTTTAATTTGAAATAAACTTCCGCAAATTGCTGAAGTAATAATTTCCGATCTTGCCGCATTTTTATGTTCTATTTTTAACTCTATAATCTCAAAAGCTTTAATTCGCATCTATATTGATAATCTAATTTTTCATTAATATATGGCATAAAATTGGAGAAATAAAATTAAATTTGGATTTTATAAAAACTATAAAATTTGGATATCACTTAGTTAAAATATTCGAAGTGTATTAAGGTTAAATTTGTTTTATAGATTGATATTTAATTGTCTACCAATTATAGGAAATTAATATGGGTCAGCAACAGCTTCTATTAATAGTCATCGGTGTGATTGCAGTAGGAATTGCCATCATTATAGGAATTAATATTTTTAATAATTATAAGTCAACAACAAATAGAGATGCAATAGTTGGTGATCTAAATAACTTAGGTTCTCATGCAAGAAAATATTTTATTGAAACAAGATCATTGGGCGGGGGAGATCAATCTTTTACGGGCTGGACAATACCAACCGGATTATCATCAAATGATAATGGAAGCTATTCTTCTTCTGTTACTTCAAATCTTGTTACGCTTGTTGGTATTGGAAAACAACTAGGAAACGATGGAATAAATCCTGTAAAGGTAACAGACTACGTAACATCTTCCGCAGACAGTATTGTTGTTAACAATTAAAAATAATATAAATATTTTACTTTAAACACCCCAGCTCTTGCTGCCACATGCATTCGCTGCGGCAGAAGATTTCCCAATGCATCATATTGGTCGCTTCTATTATCAATTTCATTGTAAGCAAAATAAATCCAACTCTTAGGCAAAAAATTGTAAGAGAATAGAAATCCTCCGATTAGTTGTTCCATATGCTGAGAAGATTTGTCAAATAAATTATCAACATAAATTCTGATATTAAGATTATTGATTGGAGTTACAGAAACATATGGCCGTGCATTGTAAACAATATCTTCAATACTTCCAGAAGGATTTCCCTCAACGTACATATTATAAGTTGTCCCAAGCCATAATATATCCGAAACATTCCAGTCGAAATTAATACTATGCCAGGTGTAAAACGCTAAATAATTTTTATCGAAGTTATAAGTTTTGGAATAACCACCATTGATATTCCCATCCCATTTAGGATTAATTTGAAAGTTCGTGTTGT
>DAIEML010000191.1 GCA_027349615.1 Ignavibacteriales bacterium
AAAACGATTATTCCCAACAGAGATTCGAACATTGAAAGATATTTGTACCGCGAAACGAAATGGAAAGCAGAAAGAATTGACTTTTCTAAATCCAAAAGATAAAATTAAAACAGCTATTGAAGTGCTTAACACAAAAGGATTTTCTCAGCTGCCAGTAATTGAAAATGGTGAATCGGTCGGAAGCATAAGAGAAACAAAATTAACATGGGGATTGCTAGAGGATCCAAATTTAATTGAATCAAATATTGAAGATGTAATGGAAACAAGCTTCCCAACTTTAGATGAAAGGACAGAATTAAAAGTTGTAAGAAAATATCTTAGTGATTCACCTGCAGTTTTAGTAACAGAATATGGGCGGATAATTGATATAATAACGCGTTATGATATATTAGAGCACGCGAATTTTTCGTAAAAAAGTACAAGAGTAAGTTCAAGTTTAAGAGCAAGTTCAAGAGTAAGACAAGTTCAAGTTTAAGAGTAAGTTTAAGAGTAAGACAAGTTCAAGTTTAAGATCAAGTTCAAGAGTTAGATCAAGTTCAAGAATGAGCAGGTAAAACTTAGTAAATTATACTATGAGAAAAGAAAAATAAAAAGGAAAATTTATGGGTTTTTCAACAGATGCAATACATGCGGGACAAAAGCCAGATCCAGTTACTGGTGCAGTGATAACACCGATTTATCAAACTTCAACCTATGCACAAGAAGAATTAGGCAAGCACAAAGGTTATGAATACGGAAGGACTCATAATTTAACAAGGCAATCATTAGAAGCAAACATAGCTGCATTGGAAAAAGGAAAATACGGCATTGCCTTTAGTTCAGGATTAGCAGCGACGCATGCATTGATGGGATTGGTTAAAGCAGGCGATCACATAATTGCATCAAATAATGTATACGGAGGAACATATAGATTATTTGAATTAATAATGAAAGATTATGGTTTAGAATTTTCATGGGTGAATACATCTGAGTTAAAAAATATTGAAAACGCAATAAGAAAAAATACCAGACTTGTTTATCTTGAAACGCCAACAAATCCAATGCTTAATCTTACTGATTTAAAAGGTGCTTCTGAAATATGCAGAAAAAATAATTTGATAAGTATTGTTGATAATACTTTCATGAGTCCTTATTTGCAGAATCCTTTAACTTTAGGCTGCGATATAGTATTGCACAGTTCTACAAAATATTTAAATGGACACAGTGATGTAATAGGCGGAATTATTGTAACAAACGATGAAAAAATTCATGATCGTTTACGATATATCCAAAATGCAGTAGGTGCAGTTCCATCGCCATTTGACTGCTGGCTAATATTAAGATCGACTAAAACATTAGCCGTGAGAATGGAACGTCATAATAAAAATGCAATTGAACTGGCCAATTTTTTAGCAGAGTCGAAAATAGCGAAAAAAGTATATTATCCAGGATTGCCAAATCATCCCCAGTATGAACTTGCAAAAAAACAAATGAGAGGATTTGGCGGGATGATATCTGCAGATTTTGGGAAAGTGGAAACAGCAAAAGCGCTTTTGAAGAATGTTAAAATATTTACATTGGGAGAAAGCCTTGGCGGAGTAGAAAGTCTCATAAGCCATCCAGCAAGTATGACGCATGCTTCAGTCCCAAAAGAGGAGAGAGAAAGAATGGGTTTAACCGACAGCCTTGTTAGATTTTCAGTAGGGATTGAAGATATAGAAGATTTAATCGCAGATATTAAAAATGCTATAAAAGAAATTATTTATTGATAGAATTCTAATTCTTTTTAATTGCCTACTTATTAAAGAAAATTCTAAGTAAATTCAATTAAATGAATTTAACTTTTAATGGGGATCGATATGGACACGCAAAAAAAAAGTAATAATCAAGTTGATGATACTAAATATTCGATGGAGACACATTTAATTTACGGCAAAAACGTAACAAAGAAATGGGATTACTCTCATCATGTTCTACCGCCAATTTCTTCATCAATAATTTATAGATTGGATTCAGTAGAACGAGGAGCTGAGGGCTTTATCGAATTTGCAAACTCACCAATAACAGGTGAAGATCCAATGCCGATTTATATTTATGACAGACTGGGTGAGCCCAATAAAGACATTTTGGAAGAAAATTTAGCTTACACAGAAAAAGGTGAAATGGCAGTAACTTTTGCCACCGGGATGGGAGCAATTTCTGGTTTGATGGGAATACTTACAAAATCCGGTGATGAAATTATTGCTCATCATACTTTATATGGATGTACTTATTCATTATTTACTTCATGGTACCCCAGATATAATATTAAGGTAAACTTAGTTGATTTAACTAATAGCAAAAATATTTTAACTGCTTTATCTGAAAAGACTAAAGTCATCTATTTTGAAACTCCTTCCAACCCCAATTTGGATATAATTGATATTTATTCAATTCGAAAAATTGTTGACCAAATAAATGAGAAAAGGCAAGAATCTGAAAAAATTAAGATTGTAGTTGATAACACATTTGCCACGCCGTTCTGCCAAAGACCGATTGAACTGGGAGCAAGTTTTTCAATAGATTCTTTAACTAAAGGATTAGGCGGGTTCGGAACAGATATGGGCGGAGTTGTTATAGGTAAAATGAAATACAGAGATATGCTTTTATTATTTAGAAAAGATTTCGGTGCCGTTTTAAATAATAAAAGCGCCTGGAATGTTATTACTTATGGCCTTCCAACTCTTAGCATAAGAATTCAAAAACAAATTCAAAGCGCGCAAAAGATAGCCGAATATTTAAATAAACACAGCAAAGTTGAATTTGTGAATTATCCCGGATTACCAAATTATAAATATTATGAAACTGCAATTAAGCAGATGAAAGATTTTAATGGTAATTTTTCACCTGGCAGCTTAATTTATTTTGTACTAAAAGGATCGAATGCGATTGAAAGTAAAGAGAATGCTAAAAAATTTATGAACTTTGCTGCTAAAAATGCATACACTATGACACTTGCAGTAAGCTTGGGACATACAAGAACATTAATTGAACATCCGGCTTCAATGACTCACTCAATGGTTCCAATTGATAAACTTTTGGAATATAAGATAGATCCCGGAGGAATTAGATTAGCAACCGGATTGGAAAATACTGACGACATTATATCAGACTTAGATAATTGTTTAAAAATAGTTTAATAATTTCTCCAATATTTGAAATAATTATTTTTCTTAATAGAAATTATTGTAGTAATCTTGAAATAAAAATCGGCCGCTTAAATTTTAAACGACCGATTTTCTATATTTATAATAACAAATAGTTTTCATTTAGCCGAGGGAATAATGCGAAGAATATTTTTAGTTTTAGTTTCAATTATTTTTATAGTAACAACAAACAATGCTCAAGATAAAGCTACTCAAGAAGACAGCATAGAAGTTACAGTAATTGATTCTTACGTTACTCCAGAAATTCCACACACTTTTTTGCTAACATTTTTTACAAGCTCTAACTGTAAATCAAAAGTTATAATTGATAAGAAATATGAATATAAAGTTTCAGATACATTAACTGTAAATCACAGCGCTAAGATTGATATAACAAATTTGAATTTTAAAAAGAAATCAGTACCGTTTGTTGTAGTTGTTGAAGATTCATCGGGACGAGTATTTAAAAGTGATAATTATGAATTTGAACTTCCTAGTGAAGTAAAAATACAAAGTGAATCAAACTTTTTGTTATTATGTTTATTCGGAGGAACTGTTTTCGCTTTGCCATCACCCGTTTTTGTTTCGACTGAGGCTCGAAATTATTTTAGCTTAACAAAAGAAATTCCATTAATTTCATTC
>DAIEML010000192.1 GCA_027349615.1 Ignavibacteriales bacterium
ACATTGATATGATTAAATGAATCCCAGCCAGGAACTTGATTTGCGGTAGTTTCATCTTTAAAATCAAATGAATTTAAGTTTAATTCTTTAAGAATAATTTTTTGCAATCTGTCTGTTATCATCTTCTTGCCTTTATTTCTGGTTGAATAAATTAAATTTATTTATGATAAGCATCGATTAATGCTTTTGCAATCATATCGCCGATTCTGGCGGCACCTTTTTGTGAAGGGTGTGTGTAATCCAACAATGCATAATTTGATTGTACCCAAGTTTCCATTGAATTGTAACCGCCCATAGCTTCGAACAAATTCCAAAAAGCTACTCCGGTTCTCGCAACAATATCTTGCTGAACTTTAAGCAATTGCGGAATAGCTGGATCTGTTGCAAATCTAGTTCCCCGTTTTATTCCTCTGTCTCCAACACCAATTAAAAGAATACTAGTTTGTGGAAAAGCTCTTTTTAAATTATTAATAACTTTTACCATTTGATTGGCGTACCATTTATTATCCTGTGAACCGAAACTTGTTTCATTTGCACCAAAGGATAATATAATTAATTTATAATTTAACATTTTACTGAATTGCTGCATTGAAGATTCAGATATGCTTGTGAATCCCAAACCAGTATTTCCTCTCCATGGAAAATTATCTACATAAATACCATTTCCGGATTCTAAGCTTACGCCGTAAAAATATGCTTGGCCAGGCATGGTTGAAGTAAGTTTGAAAACATTTCCATTACCTCCTGGAGCGTTAAGCACAAGTTCTTTTAAATCATTCCCAGGTTTTAAATTTGCAAATTGATCTGATCCATCATTAAAAGAATATTTTATTGAAGAACTTTTTGCATTGCTGTAAAAAACTTTTGCGGTGCTGAATCTTGTCGCATATCTAACCCAACTATTGTTTTGCGGTATACAAACAAATCCATTTATTCCTAATGGTAAGTTTTGAGGATTATTTGTAAGAACTGAAACTGTTTGCCAGTTATCTGAAAAGGACATTTTTGTTGTAGTTCTAAAAGAAATATCTTGAGAAGTTATTGATAAAAATCCGACTCCGCTACCGCCAAATTCTCTTTGTAAGTCTTCTCTAATATTTGCCGTAACATTATCTCCTTCAACGCCGGAATCTCCGTAATGAGCAACACGTACTTGTTTGTTTCTTGTTTCTTTAAGAGCATCAAAGAAATATTTCATCTGATCTAAATTACCGGTAATTTGAACATTAGTCTCTGCAGGACCATTTGAAAAATTATTTTCAGATAATTTATCGTTATTTGATTTTTTAGAATTTTCAAAAACATCACGAAGTAGATTTAGAGAAACACTTCCGGTAAATGCAGAACCATTAAAACTCAATTTATTTTGATTAATATTTTTCACTAAATCATAATTTTTATTTTGCAAGTTAGAATTATAACTTAATAATGAATCCGGTTTTATATCCATAAATAAATCTACTGATTTCACAGTATAACCAAGAATTGTTACCCCATTTAAAAAGTGCGAAAGTATTATTATAAAAATAATTGTAAGAAAAATTAATATTACGGGTTTGTTTTTCTGGTTTACAGTCATAATAATTATTTCCTATGTTAAAGATTGGAAATTATCAAAAAAATACGACACTAATTTATTACTTTTCATAATAAATAATGTGTTATAAATAATTTCTTCGGTTATAAATTTTATCAAATCCGCTTAAATTATTCAATATTTATACCATTATAAAATTACTAATTTGCCCAAATTGTTTAAATCTATTTTCAAAAATTATATCATTTTAAGATTTAAGTTTCAAATTCAATCAGAATGAATAATGAATTTATATAAATTTAGTTTTGAAATCATAATTTTAATTGCATTCAATTGAAGCAAAAATTTTCTAAGAATAATTATCGAATGGTAATAAGTCTTATTTAATCTTCAGTTATAAATCATGTGCTATTGAAACTGAAACTCGCTAAGTTTATCTTATAGATGAAAATGTATTTTTAATAGGGCCTTTCAATTGAATAAAATTCCTTTAACTATATTATCTTACTTTTATATAAATCATAACATATTTTATTTGCTTTAAAAATTTATTATGGTATAAAGAATGAATATTATTTTTAATTTTTCTTCAAAAAGATTTGTAGTTACAGGCGCAACTTCAGGAATAGGTAAAAAAATTACTGAAGATTTAATTAAAAGCGGTGCGGTAGTTTTAGCATTAGGAAGAAGAAAAGAAAAATTAAATTTTTTAAAAGAACAATTTGGAGAAAAAATTAGTACCGAAGCTTTAGATGTAAATAATTTTGATTCATTGAAATCTGCAGTTGAAAAATTTGCGGAAGATGGAAAGATTGATGGAAGTATTCACTGCGCCGGAATAAACAAATTTACGCCTCTCAGAGCATTTAACTGGAATGATGCTGAACAAATTATAAAAACTAGTTTATTTGCTGGGATAGAATTGATAAAAATTGTTTCTTCAAAAAAAATAACTTCGGAAAAAAGTTCTCATATTCTGCTTGCTTCTGTAGCTGGCATAAAAGGTGAAATTGGATTTACTGCTTACAGCGCTGCAAAAAGTGCTGTTATTGGAACTGTAAAAACATTAGCTCTTGAATTAGCCATTAAAGATATTCGAGTTAACGCAATTACTCCTGGCTGGATTCCTACTGAAATGACTGACGCTATTGATGCTAGATATCCAGGTCATATTGATACTATAAAACTTCAACATCCGCTGGGAATCGGAAGTGCAGATGACGTTTCAAATTTAGCAATGTTTCTGTTGAGTGATGAAGCTAAATGGATAACCGGAACAAATATTGTAATTGATGGAGGTTACTCAATCAAATAAATATTTTTTCTTTTTCTTTCTATAAAATTTCCCCAAAATTTGTTTAATAGTTTTTCCGCTGCTGAGATTTTTTTAACAAATATGCTATGTATGAACCTAATATACTAATGCCAAAAAAAATTCCTACTATTAAAACTGATCTTATTACAATAACTTGAAGGTCCAATTTTCCTCCGAAAAATAAAATTATTTTGATAGGAAGAACTAAACTCCCTATTTTTTATAGGGAGTTTAGTTCCAATAAAATTATTTGAGTAGAATCATCTTCTTAACGGCAACATTTCCGCCTGAAATAACTCTATAAATATAAGCGCCGCTTGCAACATGTTGACCGAAATTATTATCACCATTCCAAATTACAGAATGATTTCCAGCATTTTGTTGATCGTCGACTAATGTTTTTACTAATTGTCCAAGGATATTATAAATTTTAACACTTACAATACCTGCTTTTGGAATAGTAAAATCAATTTGTGTTGAAGGGTTAAATGGATTAGGATAATTCTGCTGAACTTCAAAAGTATAAGGTGTTGTACCGGTTTCAACTCCAGTTACACCTTCAATTTTGAATACACCGCTGGTTGAATATGCTGAACTGGTGCCATTGTTATATATTGATTTAACTTTCCAATAATTTTTTCATTCGAACTAACATCGAATCCCACATCACTTGTGAATGCTTGCGGTCATCTTCGGTTGGATTATTGTCCTGAGACAATGAAACCCGTGTATTCTCCCCCTCATGAGTCAACTCGTAAGTAAGTGTATGGTAGTTCTCCGGCACGTCGGGAACCCCAGAAAGCGGACTAAAATGCGTACATCGAAACATTTTTTCAGGCACAACCTTGAGAATTACACCTTTATCTTCATATTGTTTCCCTTGCCAAATACCCCTCCAAACGATTGGACTAT
>DAIEML010000193.1 GCA_027349615.1 Ignavibacteriales bacterium
GTTTCTTTTGGTAAATATTCTCTCGAATCCCAAAAATTATTTTCACCAGATCTTTGCACAGCACGCATAATTCTGCCTTCACCAGCATTATAAGCTGCAAGCACAAGATACCAATCGCCCAAATCATTATACAAATCTTTCAAATGTTTAGCGGCAGCCATTGTTGCTTTTTCCGGATCACGTCTTTCATCAAAATAAAAATCAGAATGCAAGCCATAAAGCCTACCAGTTGATTTAATAAATTGCCACAACCCAACTGCACTTGCCCAAGAACGTGCTGTTGGATTCAATCCGCTTTCAACCATACTCAAATAAATTAATTGAGTTGGTAAATTTTCCTGCTTGAAAATTCTAGTCATCATTGGAAAATACCTACCAGATCTTTCTAACCAAAGCTGCATATGGTCTCTTCCTCGACCAGTAAAATAATTTACCCATTGATCAACATACGAATTTTCTTCTAAAGGAATTTCAGATGTAACAACGGTTTTTGTCGGCTCTTTAATCTTTTCAGGAACTTTTTCCTTTAATTCCGGCATAGACTTTCCCATCCATTCTTCCAAAGCAGCAAAAGAAACGTTTGATGGAAGTTCCGGAAGACCGTCTACATATTTTTTATAATCATCAATGATTGATTTCTCTAATTCTAGGTAGGCTTCGTTTTGTTCAATTCCTGGATAGTAACTTAAGTTATTGATTATTCTTAGTGCGGATTCATAATTAGAGACTGCTTCTGATGTACTATTTTGTTCTTCTTTAGCAAGAGCGGCAACGTAATATTGTCTTGCTTGTTCTAACATTTCAGAAACTATTCCGACTTTTTGAACTGCTGTTTGGTTACTTTTGGAATTTTCATCCTTTGTTATTTCTTTATTCGATCCACATGAATTTAATAATAGCCCGAATAAAGAGATAGCAATGACTGGTAAAATTCTTTTAATCATGCTTTCTCCATATTTTTAATTTACAGTTTCAATATACGCCCTAGATTCAGTTTAATCAAGTAAAAAATGAAATAAATTTCATAATTTATCATTAATCAAGGGGTTACTTAAAAAAATTTATAAGGGAATATTCCCATGTTTCTTCTTTGGGTTTTTATCAACTTTATTTTTTAATATCTTAAAAGCATTTATCAGTTTGATCTTAGTATCTTTTGGCAATATGACATCATCCACATATCCTCTTTCAGCTGCAATATATGGATTAGCAAATTTTTCAATATATTCAAATAATTTATTCTCCAATTCTTTCTCTGGATTTTTTGAATTTGCTATTTCCTTTTTGAATATAATTTCAACTGCTCCTTTAGGACCCATTACGGCTATTTCTGCAGAAGGCCAGGCAAAATTAAAATCACCTCTAACATGCTTAGAATTCATAACATCATATGCACCGCCATAAGCTTTTCTTGTAATCACTGTAACTTTTGGAACAGTCGCTTCACAAAAAGCATATAAAAGCTTTGCACCATGTCTAATAATTCCATTCCATTCTTGTTCAGTTCCTGGAAGAAAACCAGGTACATCTACCAAAACTAAAATCGGTATATTAAATGCATCACAAAATCTAACAAATCTCGCGCCTTTAACAGAAGCGTTTATATCTAACACTCCTGCTAAAACTTCAGGCTGATTAGCGACAATTCCGACGGACATTCCGCCAATTCTTGCAAAACCAACAATTATATTTTCAGCATAGTTTGAATGTACTTCCAAAAATTCATTGTTGTCCACAATCAGATTAATTATCTGTTTCATATCGTATGGTTTATTAGAATTTTCTGGAACAATTTCATCCAATCTTTCATCCGGTAAAATATTATCATAGTCAAATTCTTTATCTACCGGTTTATCCATAAAATTCTGAGGCAGAAAACTCATTAGACGCCGGACATTTGCTAAAGTTTCTATTTCGTTGTCATTAATAAAATGAGCAATCCCACTTTTTGATGCATGAGTTTCAGCTCCTCCTAAATCTTCAAAGCTAACTTCTTCATGCGTTACAGTTTTTACAACATTTGGTCCGGTAACAAACATGTAACTTGTATTCTTCGCCATAAAAATAAAATCTGTAATTGCTGGTGAATAAACTGCACCACCAGCACAAGGTCCAAGTATAACTGAAATTTGCGGAACAACTCCAGAAGCTAGAGTATTAAGAAGAAATATATATGCATAACCGCCAAAACTAACTACACCTTCTTGAATTCTAGCTCCGCCAGAATCATTTAATCCAATTACCGGGCAGCCAATTTTCATTGCCATTTCTAAAATTTTGACAATCTTTTCTGCATGCGCTTCAGATAAAGATCCGCCGAACACAGTAAAATCTTGACTAAATAATGCAACTTGTTTATTGTCGATTTTTGCAAATCCAGTTATTACTCCATCACCCGGATAATGTTGCTTGTTAAGTCCAAAATCTGTAGCTCGGTGTTTAACAAAAATATCAATTTCCTCAAAACTTCCTTCGTCAACAAGTAAATCAATTCTTTCTCGAGCAGTTAGTTTTCCTTTATTGTGTTGACTTTCAATCTTTTCAACACCACCGCCAAGCTTGGCTTTTTCTTTTCTTTTAATTAGATCATCATTTTTATTAGACATTTTTTATCTCATTTTTTTTAGAGACTAATTATTTTCATGATCGGAAAAATATAATGTGTTTTATCATTTTGTTCATCATTACGAAATAGTCGGTTAAATAAAACTTATCATTTGTAAGATTTTTCAATCGAACTTTTTATTGAGTTAAAATAATCGGAGTGCAATTCTAAATTTTGATTTCTATCAATCTCAAATTCTCCTATTATTCTTCCTGGATGAGAATTCATTACAATAACTTTATTTGAAGTTGATATTGAATCATTAATATTTGTAGAAGTAAAAAGAATTGTTAAGTGCAATTGTTCTGTCAAATTTTTAACTAATGAAATTATTTCTTTTCTCGTTTCTCCATGTAAGTTTAGAAATGGTTCATCAAGTAAAATTATTTTAGGATTAACAGCTAAGGCGCGTGCGAAAGAAATTCTAAATCTAAATCCTAAACTTTTATCATTCGGAAAATGGTCTTCATAACCTTCTATCCCAACCAATGAAATTAAATCATTAATTTTTTCTTGTATATTTTGATTATCGTTTTTTATTTCAATCGAAAATTGAATATTCTGTTTAACATTCATCCAGGGAAATGAGGATGGTTTTTCTGGAATAAACACTATTTCTCCAGTTGGTTTATCATAATTCTTTCCAAGAAGATTTATTTTCCCTTGCGAAGGTTTTTCAATTGAAGAAATAATTTTAAGAAGAGCAGTTTTACTTAAATTATTTGGAGCTAAAACTGAAATAATATTTCCTGAGTTATAACTATTTTTTATTTTAAAACAAATATCATCTAAGATTAATTGTTTGGCGCCTGCAAGCCCATAATTCCATTTTGAAATATTATTTACTTCTAATAAAAATTCAGAGTTCAAATTAAACTCCAATGATAAAACTTATTCTTCAAGTAAAGAATTAATTGCGAACCGAGGTAAACACTAATTCCAGTAATTAATGTATTTGAAAAAAGAGCCGATAAATCTTTATACTCAAGAGCGTGTCTGTATATAACTCCCAGACCATTTTG
>DAIEML010000194.1 GCA_027349615.1 Ignavibacteriales bacterium
CGATTTCTTTTAACTCAACATTTTCAATTAATACCTTGGTCGATTTTTCTTCTTTGTCTTCATCTGCAAACGAAGAAAAATCATGCATACCCAAAAATTCTTTTGAGGCAGAATTCATAGCTTCAAAATTTAATTTGTCTTTAATCCACCAAACATAGTTTTTTCCAAAAGCAGTTCTTCTTTTTGAAATTTGATAAATGTAACTTCGCAAAATTGCATCGTGTCTCGCATGAAAATTTGGATGAACTTTTTCTATTTCTAAAATGTTAATATCATGCGAAAGAATATCGTTAAATTTCATTTTGATTATTTCTGGTGCCAGCATAGTTTTAACATCAAGGTGAGCAATTTGGCAAAGCGCATGCACTCCACTGTCGGTTCGTCCTGAACCTTGAATATCAAATTTTTGTTTTACAAAAATCTCTTCAGCAGCTTTAATTAATGTTCCCTGGATAGTCTTTGCATTATTCTGCTTTTGCCATCCGCTGTAGCGAGTTCCGTCGTATTCTAAATAAATTTTGAAACGAGACATTCCTTTTAATCTGTTAGTCGTTGTTTAATCAGTTATAACTTTAAAACCAATTGGATTTTTAGGTTTTTCTTTTTCAATCATTAATTCATTGATAGCATCGAAGATTAACTGAATTTGTTGTTTCTGTTCCTTATACCGTTTTTTAGTTTCCACTTCTAGTTTTCTTAATCTTCTTGATAAATCATCATTACTTTCTAAGAATTTCCTTAACTGAACAAAAGCTCTCATTATAGCTATATTAACTTGAACTGCGCGCTTGCTTTTCAATACACTTGAAAGCATTGCAACACCTTGTTCAGTGAAAACGAATGGTGGGTATCTTCTGCCTCCCCAACTTGAGGTCACAATTTGTGACCTCAAAATTTTAAATTCTTCTTTAGTTAATTGAAACATAAAATCCTGTGGAAACCTTTCGAGATTTCTCTTTACAGCTTGGACTAATGCTTTTGTTTCTACTCCATAAAGTGCAGCAAGATCAGAATCTAGGATGACTTTTTCTTTCCTTATTAATAATATTTTACTAGTTACAATTTCTGCAGGTATTATAGATTCCATTTTAGCTTTACCCTTTTGATTTTAAAGATTATTTCAAAGAAATTTCTTCTTCCGCATAATCATCGGGAGTTTCACAAACTCTAACTTTAACTTTACGAATATTAGAAGGAAGTTTTGCTTTCTTAATTTCATCTAAGAAAAATCTTGTTATGTTTTCCACTGTTGACTGAAAATCAACTACAACTTTTTTGGAATTCATTTTTTCAAGAAACTCTAAAACCATTTTGTCTTCTTTGTGTACGAGAAAAGCATGGTCCATCTTTTCTACTAAAGGCTCAATAGCGTCTTTCAAATGATAATAATCCATTACCATTCCACTTTCAAGAACGTCCCCATCAATCTCAACTAGCATTTTGTATGAATGGCCATGAATGTTTTTGCATTTACCAAAATGTTCAGGAAGACGGTGGCCCATTTCCCAATTAAATTCTTTTGCAATTTTCATTAAACACCTTTTGCGGTTGGTTCCCAAATAACTTTGTGCATCTGAAGCTGAAATCTTCCATCCAAGTTATCAGCTAAAATCCATTCAACTAAAGTAACCGGTTCAAGTTTTCCGAAGACAACAGAAAAAAGGATATGACATTTTGAAGAAATATCATATTTCTTAATTGTTTCTTTTGTCCAATCATAATCTTCTCTTGTGCCGATTACAAACTTAACCTCATCGATTGATTTTAAGTTATCAATATTTTCATAAAGATTTTTTTTCAGCATTCCGCTGGACGGGCACTTTAAATCCATTATGATTCTTACTTTTTCATCAATATTTTTTATTGGTAAGCTTCCGCCAGTTTCAAGAAGAACTTCAAATTCTTTTTCGCATAAGCTTTTCATCAAATCAATACTTTCTTTTTGAAAAAGAGGCTCGCCTCCCGTAATTTCAACCAAATTGCAGTTATATTTTTTTACTTCAGCAATAATTTGATCAATGCTAAGTTCTTTTCCTTCATAAAATGCATATTCGGTGTCACAATAAGTGCATCTAAGATTGCAATAGGTCAAACGTATAAAAACGCACGGAAGTCCCGCTTTAGTACTTTCTCCTTGAATAGAAAAATAAATTTCATTAACTCTGAGCATATTTTAGCTAAAAATCACTGTTTTAGTTTATAAATAGGCTTCAAAATTACTAAAGTTAAATTTGACATCAAACATAGGTTTCCCTATATTTGGGCTCAAAATTTGTTAATACATTAAGGGTTTTTTCGATATGGCAAGTCATAAATCGGCTAAGAAAAGAATTCGTACTAATGCTAGGAAACGTATGGTGAATAAAATTGCCGAGTCTAAAATAAAGACAGTTGTGAAGAAAGCGCTTTCTGCAACTGAAAAAGAACAAGCTGAGAAATTGTATAAAGAAGCAGTAGCCATTTTAGATAGAAGTACTACTAAAGGAAAAATTCATCTTAATACTGCTTCAAGAAAAAAAGCTGCATTAACGAAACATTTAAACAGCTTAACAGCGGCTAAATAGTTTCTTGCACTAACTTACCTTGTGTTACAAAGGCTCTTCGTTTATTTGAAGAGCCTTTTTGTTTTAAATCTGATTGTTCTGAAAGATAATTTATTCCAAATCTTCTACTGCGTCAATTCCTTCAGGCATGGGAAGATAAAATTTTATTGGTTGGATTGTTCCATCTCGTTTAATTAATCGATCAACTCGTTTTTTGATAATAACACTATGTTCGATGTGAACAGCATCTTCTATTATTGAGCCGAAAATGTAGCTTGTTCCTTTTATTAAAACATTTTTACCAATGCGAAGAGGATATTCATCGCTGCCAGTCATGTTCACGCTTGATTCAATTCTCGCATGATCACCAATAATAATGTTTCCTTTAATAATATCTCCAGAAAGGATTTCTACATTGTCGCCGATCTTAAAATTTTGACCTTCGAAGCAAGAAAGATGAACATTTTGAAGCACTGTTACATTCTTTCCAAAATTAACTTTCCCGCTGACAAAAACATTTTTACCTAGCGAAAGATTATAATTCAGTTTTACACCTTTATCAATATGAACTCCTTTGCCGAGACTGATATCAAGAGGAATGTTTTTCTTATCCATTTCAATTATATCACCAACTACAGATTCATCTATAAAAAAATCTTCAGGATCATCAATTTCAATTATGTCTTTAAGCTTTTCATAAACTTTTTTTCTGGCGACTGCTTCCATTTCTTTTAGAACAGACTTGTTATTAAAACCCATAACAACATGCTGCTCTAAAGGGCTGATTGCAGTAACTGAATAGCCTTTATTATTGAATAAAGAAATTAAATCAGTTATATAAATTTCGTTTTGAACATTGTTGCTGGAAATTGAATAAATTAATTCAACTAACTTCTTATATTTAAAGGCATAAACACCGGAATTAAATTCGTTGTTCTCAATCAATTCTTTTTTTGTATATGAATAATTTCGCTTGTTATATTTTACCTGATAAGGGGTATTTTCCGGAAGTGAAAGTATATCTTTATTTTCCATAATTTCAATCACTTTCCCAAAATCTTTTCCAGAA
>DAIEML010000195.1 GCA_027349615.1 Ignavibacteriales bacterium
GAGGCTCAAAGTGAAAACAATAATTTTAATTCTTCTACTTTTTGTTTCAAA
Source organism: Ignavibacteriales bacterium (assembly GCA_027349615.1). Next base: position 52 of record DAIEML010000195.1, read on the forward strand.
TTTATTTTCACAAGAAGTAAAAATCCCTTCTTATTTTACTATAGATAAATCATTTTCCGATTCACTTTCCATAATAATTAAATCCGTTGGACTTGATAGCACTTTCAATGTTGGCGAAGATGGAACCGAACAAATTTCATTTGCTGTAATTGATTTAATGGGAAAGAAACCAACTCTTGGCGGTGTTAATTATGATAATTTTATTTATCCTGCTAGTGTTTATAAAATGTACGTGGCAATGGAAATTCTAAGTGAGATTAGTAACGGCGATTATTATTTAACAACTCCTTATGTTGTTCATTCGCCAAATGATGCTGATAAATCAAAAGAAATAGATTGGGACCCGCGGTCATTGTTGAAAGACGGTGACACAGTTACAATAAACTATCTTTTAGATTTGATGATCACGCGGAGTGATAATTCGGCAGCAAATTGTCTTATTGATGTTGCTACAAGAGACAGCATCAACAAAACTATTGATAATTACGGCTGGCAGGGAAGTGAAGTTACAAGAAAATTTCTAAGCAGAACATTTGAAGATCCTCGTTATAAAACTGTTCGCGGAACAGAAACATGCGCTCTGCATGCAGCAGATTACATGTATAAGATTTACACAGGCCAATTAATAAATCCATGGGTAAGCATGCAGATGAAAGCGCTGTTGGCAAGGCAATTAGATACAACGAAAATTTCTACCGGGCTTCCGGCAAATACAATGTTTTATCATAAGACCGGTTGGTGGAGTTATTGGACTAATGATGTTGGAATTGTGGACAACGGAAAAATAAAATATATTATTTCATGCTTCACTCCTGTGAAAGAAGAAAGAGTTAGGCCGCTGCTGAAAATAATTTCTCAAAAAGTATTTGAATTAATGGAAAGGCGATACCAAAGCGATAATTAATTCAAGATTTTTAATTTTACTGAACTAAAATTTCTTGTGTCCTTTTTGCGCGCGGGAATCTGCTTTTAATTCCGTTCTCGGAGGAAAGAGCTGTTCCGATAATCATATCTTTGTATTTAATTATGCATTGTCCGCTAAGCTTAGTTTGAGTTTTAATTATTCCGCCATCAAGATATTTTTTTAAATCGTTTACATTCTCCAATTCAAATATGCGATCGGAAATTTCTTTTTGCAGTACTTGTGCCGCCTGCGTATGTAAAATGATTTTTCTGTTTTTATCTATTGTCCCAAATTTAGTACCTATTCTTTCGAACAAGCCCGGATTATCGTCTTCCCATTTGTCATTAACGAAGAAAATATCATTGTGTTTTAAAATATAATTGAACCTGGAAAGAACCGAATCGTTTATTCCAAATTCTTTTGTGAGAGTTTTTAACTGGTGAAAAATTTCTTTGCTTGTATAGTTCAGAAGTTTTATGTCGCGCGATTTGGGAATTTCAATTTCTGGTGATTGAACATCATCAATTTTTCTAAGCTTAACAATAAAGAAGCCATCTGAGTTAACTTCCCACGGCAAAATTCTTTTCGCTTTAGATATCGAAGGATTTAGATTTTGTCCGTTGTACAAAGTGAAACCTTCGTGACATTTCACAGGCAGGTCAATATCCAAAATTTCTACAGGATATTTATTTAATACTTTGTCAATTATAAATTCATTTTCCTCTGGTGTTAGTGTGCAAGTTGAATAAACAATCTCACCGCCAACTTTGCACATTTTTATTGCAGCAATTAATAATCGAAGCTGTGTATCTCCAAGTTTTTCAGATCTCTCTTTCGACCACCAATTATTTACTTCGCCTTTCTTCTGAACAATTCCCAATCCGCTGCAAGGCGCATCAACTAAAATTTTATCAAAGTAGCTGCTGTAAATTTTGCTTAGCCATTCGCCTTTGTAATGAACAACTCCTGCGTTAACCAAATTCATTCTATCCAAATTATAGATTAGCATTTTCACACGGTCAAGTGCGATTTCATTGGCGATAAGTGTTCCAACGTTTCCCATCATCTCGCCAAGCTCTGTAGTTTTTGATCCCGGCGCTGCACAAAGGTCAAGGATTTTTTCTCCTGATTGAGGTGATAAAACCATAGGCGGAATCATTGATGATAAACTTTGAATGTAATATTCACCAATAATGTGCTCGACTGTTTTACCAAGTATTTCTGAACCTCGGCGAGCTTTAAGTGCAAATGGAACATTCGGAACTTCTTCAGTTTCTACGGAATAAGTTTCTTTGAGTTGTTTTGCTAAGCTTTTTGGATTTGATTTTAGCGGGTTCACTCTTAAATAAAGTGTATACTCCTCGTTTACAAATTCGGAAAATTTTTTTGCTGCGCTTTCCCCGTAAAGTGAACTTATATATGAATAAATATTATCACTGATTGAAGTCAATAATCTTAATACCTGATTAAATTTAAATTTCTGAAAATATTATTAATAACAGAGCTTGAGTTCTTCCCATCATTAAAATTCTTTTTATATTCAGATTCTATTTGCCTGATTAATGAATCAATATAATTTTCATATTTTGTTATCAAATCTTTCTTCATCTGATCATCTTTTGGAATTTTTACTTTTGTAGGTTTTAAACGATTGGAATAGACAATAAATTTAGCTGTAAGATGATTTTGTGCATGATAGACAAGCGTTCCGTCAATATTAAGAATTTCATAAGAGCCGAAAAATTCCTGGCCAATTACGAGCGTTTTTCCCGGTAAAATTAATTCATCATAATTTTTGAAAGAATCAAAATCTTGCGGAAAACTTTTTATACCGGCCTCTGTTATCTGTTTAGTCCAATTTGATATAAAATCTTTTTCAGTCAATTAACTCTCTGAACGTTTCTTAATAAATTCAGCCACAATATTTTTTAACTCTTCCATGTCAGAATAACTTTTTATAGTTATTAATTTTGATGTGCATCCGGTAATCATTGCAGATACCGATTCAACTTTTGAATTATAAAGTGCAAGCACAGGAATTTTCAACTCGTAAAGTGCGTGGGAAATTTCAAATCCCACTCTTAAACTTGGTCCGGATATTTCAGCAATCATCAGCTTGCTTTGCTCTAACCATTTTATATCTCTTTTGAAAATCTCTTTATCCGTAAGCGGAATTGTCGATTTAAAATTTGCGTTTAACTCGGATAAAGGCGTATGATCCAGCGAAGACAAATAAATAATAATTTCTTTAAGAAATTTTTGATAAGTGGTATCGCCTTTTATTGCACCGGCACAATAGACAATCATATTACTGTTCTAAAATTTTTTTATAATATTTTTCATACATCGGAACGACTATCGACTTATCAAAACTTTCAACCGTGCGTTTCCTGGAATTTTCTGAAAATAATTTATGCTTTCTTTCATTTGTAAGAAGATCGATGGCATATTTGGCCATTCTGTTTATGTCCCCGATTTCAGCAATGAATCCTGTTTCGTTGTGCTTAATTAATTCCGGTAATCCGCCAACACTTGAACTTACTACGGGAACTCCGCAAGCCATAGCTTCAAGAATCGGAAGGCCAAAACCCTCATAGAGAGATGGATAAAGAAGACAAAGAGACAAGTTGTAAAGCGCGATTAA
>DAIEML010000196.1 GCA_027349615.1 Ignavibacteriales bacterium
CATCGGCAGACCGTCCACTTACGCCCAGACCGTCAAAAACTTAAAAATGAGGTTGTATAAAGGCAAAGACGGCAAGATAGTAAAGATAGAGCCGTATTATATAGCGATTAAAGATAAAAAAATAATTCCGACGGAATTAGGCATTAAAGGCTTAAGTATTTGCGCCGGCGCCGGATTAATTATTGTAACCGTTCCGGCAAACGAATTTTTTGCAATTAAAACTCCACATTCTTTACGATTTAAACTGTTTAATTTCTTCAGTTAATTTTGGTAAAATTTCTAAAGCATCACCTACGATTCCGTAATCAGCTATATTGAAAATCGGGGCTTCTTTATCTTTGTTAATGGCAACAATATACTTTGAAGAAGACATTCCTGCAAGGTGTTGTATTGCACCTGAAATTCCGCAAGCGATATACAGAGAAGGAGAAACAGTTTTTCCGGTTTGTCCAACCTGTTCATTATGAGGCCTCCAGCCTGCATCAACAGCAGCTCTTGAAGCGCCAACTGCTCCTCCAAGTGTTTCTGCTAAATTCTCTACTAAATAAAAATTCTCTGGTCCTTTTAATCCTCTTCCGCCAGAAACAATAATATCAGCTTCGGCAACATCCAATTTACCTTCAGATTTTTTTAATCCAATGGTTCTTGTTTTTAAATTCGGAGTTTGAATATCTTTTACAATAATACTAGCGTCTGAAGATTTTGCTTTTTTATTGGGTTTGAAAACATTTGGTCTGATTGTAATAATTTTTATTGTACTATTAAATTTTATATCAACTAAAGCTTTCCCTGCATAAACTGGTTTTGTCCCAATAAATTCGTTGTTAGAAATTTCATAATGAATACAATCGACAATGCAACCGCCATTTAATTTGACACTAATTCTTGGTGCTAAATCTTTTCCTAAAGCTGTATTAGGGAAAACTAAAAAACTTCCATTAAGTTCTTTCACCAGGTTGGCAATTATTTCTGCGTATCCAGATGAAGAATAAGAAGTAAGATTTTCATTTTTTAAATGATAAATTTTATTAACACCATAATTTAGCGCTTCATCAATATTCTCGATATCATTTCCAACTACAATTGCTTCGGATTCCAGATTTAATTCTTTAGCTAAATCCTCAACAACGCTCAAAACTTCGAAAGAAACTTTTTTTAATTTCCCTTCTCTTTGCTCTAGAATTCCTAAAATTTTATTTGCCATAAATTTGTATTCCTTTAAATGACTTTTGCTTCTTCATGTAATAATTTTACTAGCTCAGGAACAGCTGAACTATCAGTTCCCAATATTCTGCCTGGATTCTTCGGTGCAGGTTTTTTCATCTTAAGAACTTCAGTCAAATTATCAACATGTAGTGCAGGTTTTTCTTCAATTACTTTTTTCTTTGCTGCCATAATTCCTTTTAATGAAGCGTATCTTGGTTCATTCAATCCTTTTTGACAAGTTATTACTGCCGGTAATTCAGATTCCACAACTTCTTTTCCGCCTTCAATTTCTCGTTCGGCAATTATTTTATTGGTTTCAATTTTAAAATCTACTACAATTGTAATGCATGAATATCCAAGAAGTTCAGAAGTAATTTGTCCTGTTATAGAATTGTCATAATCAACAGATTGCTTGCCCATAAAAACCAACTCGCAATTTTGATTTTTAATTTCATCAGCAAGTATTTTGGCAAGTGAAAATGAATCTCTTGGATTATCATCCTTTAACAAAATTCCCCGATCAGCACCCATTGCCAGCGCTTTCCTAATTGTTTCCTTACAGTTGTCATTTCCAACGCTAATAACAATAACTTCTCCGCCAAATTTTTCCTTAGTTTTAAGAGCTTCTTCGACGGCAAATTCATCATAAGGATTTATAATATATGTTACTCCAGATTGGTCAATTGATTTTTCGTCTTTTCCAATTACTATTCTGGTAGCAGTGTCAGGAACATGACTAACGCAAACTGCTATGTTCATTCAACCTCCATTTTAATATTTAATTTCTTATAAAAAAATATAATATTCACCTTAAATAAAATCAAACCAAACAACATTACTTTTAATTTTAGTATTTAAAATATTCTTTTAAATATAAATCATTTTTTTTATTTTTTAGCTATGGAAAAGGAATTAGTAAATAAACCTATAATTGATGTTGGTTCTGAAACAGAAACTATAATTGGGCTGGAAAGCAGAGTAATTTTATTTAATGATGATTGGCATACATTTGATGAAGTTATCAATCAACTTATAAAAGCTATCAATTGTACTTTTGAAAAGGCTAGAGATCACGCATTTGAAGTTCATGTTAAAGGGAAGTCAATTGTTTTTAACGGAAATATGAAAGACTGCTTGAGAGTATCCGGAGTTCTAGAAGAAATTGCATTAACCACTCAAATCGTAACTTAAATTTTAACTTGCTCTTCTTAATTTTATTATAATGTACATCATATACTTCTTCAAATTACATTGTTTGTAGAAGTACTTATCTTTATATTTGTCACTCAAAATTTAAAAAGGAATACGTTGAAAAAACTTAGAGAAGATATAAGAAATATTGCAATTATAGCCCACGTAGATCATGGTAAAACTACACTTGTTGACCATATGTTGAAGCAAACCGGAGCTTGGAGAGCAAACCAGCATGTTGATAAAAGAGTAATGGATTCAAATGACTTGGAGCGAGAGCGTGGTATTACAATTCTTTCAAAAAATTTAAGTGTAAAGTACAAAGACTTCAAAATTAATATTATTGATACGCCAGGTCATGCCGATTTTGGAGGTGAAGTTGAACGTACACTAAAAATGGTTGATGGAGTTTTACTTTTAGTTGATGCTGCTGAAGGTCCGCTGCCACAAACTAAATTTGTATTAAAAAAATCATTAGATCTTGGTCTCAAACCAATAGTTGTTATAAATAAAATTGATCGAAAAGATGCGAGAGCAAACGATGTATTAAATGAAGTATTCGATCTTTTTGTTTCACTTGGAGCAAGTGAAGATCAACTTGATTTTCCATTTGTTTATGCAATTGCCAAGGAAGGAATAGCAAAAACAAATTTAGAAGATGAAAATAAATCATTACAACCATTATTTGAATTAATTGTTAAAACAGTTCCGCCGCCTTCTGTAGATTTAGAGGAACCATTTCAAATGCTGATTTCAGCGATCGATTATAATGATTATCTTGGAAGAATTGGAATTGGAAGAATTCATAACGGCTCGGTAAAAATTGGCGATAATGTGGTTCTGATTTCTAGAGAAGGTCAAAAAATAAATTCAAAAATTACAAAACTTTATTCATTTGAAAATATAAAAAGAGTTGATGCGGAAGAAATACATGCTGGTGATATTGGAGCAATTGCCGGCTTTGAAGATGTAGATATTGGAGACACGATTGCCAGCATTTCAAAACCAGAAGGACTTCCATTTGTTGCGATTGATGAACCAACAATTACAATGAATTTTATTGTTAACAATTCTCCTTTTGCCGGGACAGAAGGGAAATATGTAACCACTCGTAATTTGAGTGAACGACTTTCTAAAGAATTAAAATCAAACGTTAGCTTA
>DAIEML010000197.1 GCA_027349615.1 Ignavibacteriales bacterium
ATGCGGCACGTTGATCAGACTTTCGGAGATAATTTGCTTAGGAAAGATGATATTACGCCAAATTCTCTCGGCGCCGAAATTGTTGGAGTTGTACCGGGCAAAGGCGGATTAAATTTAGAAGGAATTATTAAAGGAATAAAAGATGGCAATATTAAAGCTCTTTATTTAATTGAAGATGATATCGTTGCGGCTTATCCTGACTTGGAAGAGTATTTAGCAAATCTTGATCTTTTAATTGTTCACGCAACTAACTTTAACAAGACTACAAATTATGCCGATGTTATTTTCCCCGCAGCTGCATATGCCGAGAAGAACGGAACAGTCGTCAACTTCCAGGGAAGAGTTCAAAGATTAAAGCCGGCTGTTTCAACTGTAGAAACTGATCGTGCGATTGATGTAATGTCAATGAGCAGATTAGATAAATTCGGAACTAAATATGATAGATGGGCGCAGGGCCATAAATACGATGCAATATCAACTTGGAAAATTATCGCTGCTTTGTCAAATGTCTTAGGGAATAAGGTAAAATTCAATTTAGCAGAAGAAGTATTTAATGAAATTTCAAAATCAATCAGCGCCTTCAGCGGATTAGATTATGATGTAATTGGTGAGCTTGGAGCTAAATCTAAATTGCAAGTTTCTGAAAAAATTGTAAACGCATAACCGGAGCTTATAAATAAAATGAATATTTGGGCAATCTTGATTTTTACTATTATTAAAATCTTTATCATTCTTAACGTAATGTTAATGACAGTTTCTTACTTAGTTTATTTTGAAAGAAGAGTCAGCGCTTGGGCACAAAATAGACTTGGCCCAAACCGTGTCGGCTGGGAAGGCGTTCTTCAACCATTCGCAGATGTTTTAAAACTTCTGCTCAAAGAAGATATTGTACCAAATGTTGCAAACAAACCAATTCATACTTTAGCGCCAATTGTCGCACTTTTTGTTGCTTTTACTACTTATGCTGTTATTCCTTTTGGCCCAACAGTAACAATTTTTGGTTACACAGTTCCTCTTGTCGTTGCTGATATAAATATGGGCGTTCTTTACGTTCTTGCACTTACATCATTAGGAGTTTATGCAATTACTTTTGCAGGCTGGTCTTCTGGCAGCAAATATTCTTTGTTAGGCGGAATTAGATCCTCTGCTCAAATGATTTCTTATGAAATATCAATGGGATTTTCTGTCGGCGGAGTTCTACTTCTTGCCGGTTCTCTTAGACCAGAAGCAATTGTTGAATCTCAATCTGGATGGATGTGGAATGCAATAGTTCAGCCAATCGGATTTATAACTTTTTTAGTCTCAGCTTTTGCCGAGACAAACCGTTTACCATTTGATTTACCGGAAGCTGAGCCTGAACTTGTTGGCGGTTATCATACAGAATACAGCAGTATGAAATTCGCCGGATTCTTTCTTGCAGAATACGCGAACATGATTATAGCAAGCGCTATGATCGTAACTTTATACCTTGGCGGTTGGAGATTCCCTTATCTTGAAACATTCGGTTTGTCAAGCACTCTGTTTGCAATTATTTCTGTAATTACATTTTGTATAAAAGTTGCAGCACTGCTGTTCTTCTTCATTTGGGTGCGATGGAGCATTCCGAGATTCAGATATGATCAGCTGATGAATTTAGGCTGGAAAGTTATGTTCCCATTATCACTATTGAATATCGTTTGGGTTGCAATTTTAATTATGGTATTTAAACTTTAATACTTGAACTTACACTTGAACTTATACTTATACTTGAACATAAACTTAATATTGAAATTCTTCATACAGAAATTTAATTATCATCTTTATCGACGTTCAAGTTTAAGTGCGATGCAATAAAGGAAAATTATGGCAGTTAAGAAAAGAAAAAATGATTTAACGTTTTTACAGAGAATATATATCGTTGAAATCGTAAAAGGCTTGTCACTTACTTTAAAAAATATGTTCAAGCCAAAGTTTACGATGAAGTACCCTGAAGAAAAATTCATTCCACCTGCATCTTACCGCGGAAGACCTGTGTTAGTTATGGATGAAAGTGGAGAAGAGCGTTGTGTTGCTTGCGGATTATGTTCCCGTGTTTGCCCTGCTCTTGCAATTGATATTCAAGCCGGAGAAACAACAAGAGAAAAAGAACGTTATCCGGAAAGATTTGAGATCAATATGTTAAGATGTATTTTCTGCGGCTTGTGTGAAGAAGTTTGCCCTGAAGAAGCAATTGTAATGAGCAAAGATTATGAATTAGCTTTTGACAGAAGATCAGATGCGCTTTATGGAAAAGACAAGCTTCTTGTGCCAATCAATCAATTAAAAGAAAGAATTGAATTTTTGCGAAGCTATAAATAAAAATAAATTAAAATTATAAATAGATAATAAAATATTTTATAGTTAATGAGGAGTTGTTTATTTTTTACCTGTAGATAAAGTTTCAAATTATAATTAATTAACTTATCAATTAGGATTAAGAGGGTGAATGCTTTCAAAAATATTTTCCAGCGCTACTATCGGCATTGATGCTTATCTCGTTGAAGTCGAAACCAATGTTGAAAAACAAATTCCCGCATTTACGATAGTTGGACTTCCCGATAATGTCGTTAAAGAAAGTAAAGAGCGTGTAATTACTGCAATTAAAAACAGCGGATTCGAATTCCCGATAAAAAAAATTACAATCAATTTAGCTCCGGCAGATGTTAAAAAGGAAGGAAGTTCATTTGACTTATCAATTGCAATTGGAATTCTTGCTGCTTTGGAAATTGTTGATATTGATGAATTAGATGAAACTATTTTCTTAGGTGAGCTTTCTCTTGATGGTACACTTAGGCCAATAAAAGGTGCACTGCCGATTTCCGTCGAAGCAAAAAAGAAAAATATTAAAAGAATAATTCTGCCGAAGGAATCTGCCAAAGAAGCCTCTATTGTTGATGACATTAATGTCTTTGGTTTGAGTAGCTTAAAAGAAGTAGTTGAATTCTTAAATGGAAATATGGTAATTGAGAAGACATTTACTGATAAAGACAAATTGTTTTCACAAATCAATTCTTATCATTTGGATTTTTCAGATGTCAAAGGACAAGAAAATGTTAAACGCGCATTAGAAGTTGCCGCTGCTGGTGCGCATAATATTATTATGATTGGACCGCCAGGTTCTGGTAAAACAATGCTTGCTAAAAGGATACCAACTATTCTTCCGCCAATGAATTTTGAGGAAGCGCTGGAAACAACAAAAATTCATTCAGTCGCGGGAATAATTCCCAAAGATCAACCTTTGATAACAGAACGACCTTTTAGAAATCCGCACCACACTGTTTCGGATGCAGCTTTGGTCGGAGGAGGTTCATTTCCAAGGCCTGGAGAAGTTTCATATGCACATCATGGAGTTCTCTTTCTTGATGAATTGCCGGAATTTAAGAAAAATGTTCTAGAGGTTTTACGCCAACCGCTTGAAGATTCTAAAGTTACAGTTAGTAGATCCAAACTTACACTTGAATTTCCTGCTAATTTTATGCTCGCTTCTGCCATGAATCCTTGAGGTTGTGTTGCCCAAATGTCATGAATTTATTAGAAGA
>DAIEML010000198.1 GCA_027349615.1 Ignavibacteriales bacterium
AATATTTTAGATGAACTTCAATACGGCTACGTTGAGCTTGATGAAAATTCATTCGGCAAGGATTTAAAATTTGATAATGCTGTCGGTTTAATTAATGAATTAAAAACCTTTTCAAAAATAAACGGCAAGGAATTTGGGATAAAACTATCTAATACTCTTGCAGTAAAAAACCGAAAAAATATTCTTCCTGGAAATGACATGTACATGTCAGGTAGATCGCTGTTCCCTTTAACAATAAATCTTGCAAATGAAATTTCTAAGAAGCTAAATGGTGAAATAAAAATTTCATATTCCGGTGGATGCGATGCTTCAAATGTAAAAGATGTTTTATCAACCGGAATTTTTCCTGTTACCGTTGTAACAGATTTATTAAAGCCCGGCGGTTATTTCAGATTATTTGAAACGGCAAAGTTGTCCGAAGAAATGATTATTGAATTAAGTAATCAAGCTGATAAACTAAATTTAGAAAAATTAAATTCACTTGCTGCTGCTTCAATAGGTAATTTTAAATATTCAAAAGGGAAAAGAGAAACTTCTTCCACAAAAATTTCGCTTCAATTGCCAAAGTTTGATTGCTTCATTGCGCCTTGTTCCGCTGCTTGTCCAACCAGTCAAAATGTTCCCGAATATATTAGATTAATTGAAGAAAAAAAATTCTCTGAAGCATTTGAGGTTATCACTTCGACAAATCCTCTGCCGAATATAACCGGCTACATTTGCGACCATCAATGCACGAGCAAATGCACGCGCCACGATTATGATAACGCTCTTGAAATTAGAGAATTAAAAAAGATTGCCGCAGAAAAAGGATATCATTTCTTAAAGAATAGTTCGGCTCAAAATTCATTCAACAAGAAAGATAAAATCAAAGCAGCAATTATTGGCGCGGGTCCAGCTGGTTTATCTGCGGCTTTCTTTTTAGCGAAAAATGGAATTGATGTTACTATTTTTGAACGAACAAATAAAGCCGGAGGAACGGTTAGAAATGTAATCCCGGAATTTAGAATTCCACAAGAAATTATCGACAAGGATATTGACTTAGTTACTTCGCTCGGGGTAAAAATCGTTTATGAGGCTAAGGAAAATTTTTCCGTTAACAAATTAAAAGAAGACGGATTTAAATATATATTTATTGGAATCGGCGCTTCAAAACCAAATTATCTTACACTTACAAAATGCGATAGTGAAATCTTTAACTCGATTGATTTCTTAAAATCATTCAACAAAAAAGAAGAATTAAATCTTGGGAAAACTGTCGCCGTTATTGGCGGCGGAAATTCTGCAATGGATAGCGCAAGAGCGGCAAAGAAAATAGATGGAGTAGAAAATGTTATCATTATCTACCGCCGGACAAAAGAATTTATGCCTGCTGACCGGGAAGAATTCGAAGCCGCAATTTCTGAAGGAATAATTTTTAAGCAACTGCTCTCTCCTATTTCATTTGAAAATAAAATTCTTAAATGTCAAAAAATGTATCTTGGAGAATTCAGTGATGACGGAAGAAGAATAGTAGTACCAATCGAAAATGAATTTGAAGAAATCCAAATTGACAATTTAATTTCCGCAATCGGTGAGCGCATTGAAAAAGATTTTCTAATTGAGAATAAATTATTAGAAGGAGCGAATAAAAATCTTCAAGTGAATTCCAAGACAAACGAAACGATTTTAGAAAATGTATTTATAGGCGGCGATGCTTTGCGTGGGCCGTCAACTGTTATTGAATCAATCGCAGACGGCAAAAAGGCTGCTGAAGCAATTTTAGTAAAAGAAGATATTAGACCATTTTCAAACAATCAACGGGAAAAATCTTATGATGACTCAAAGAGAATTGAAAATATTATTGAACGCAAAGGCAAAATTTTAGAAAGCTCAAAAGTTGTGAACGTTGAATCTTCACGTTGTCTAGGATGCGATCTTCTTTGCAATAAATGTGTGGAAGTATGTCCTAACCGAGCTAATATTGCCTTGGATTCAACCTTACTTGGAAATGGGTATAAAAATGTTTATCAAATACTTCACATTGACGGACTTTGTAATGAGTGCGGAAACTGCGAAACCTTTTGTCCTTACAGCAGCGCACCGTATAAAACAAAACCAACGTTATTTTGGAATAAAAATAATTTCAATGAAAGTAATAACGATGGATTTTTTATCAATTTCAATAATAATGAAACGAACATTTTAAAAATTACTTTCAGATATAAAAACAAGGTTGGAAAATTTTTATGCAGTAGTGATGGAAATGTATTTTCAATTGACCCATCAAATGAAGACATAAATACAGAAAAATTTTTAAAATTTATTTCTAGTATAATCAAAAATTATTCATATTTAATTTATTCACAGGATTTACATGCTCATTCTTAAAAACGCCAAGATATTAAATTTCTCTCCCCCGTCTGTTTCCAAAGAAACAAATATTTTTATTGATGACGATAAAATTTTAGCAATCGGAAATAAAATACCTAATAATTTTAACGGAAAGATTATTGACCTTTCAGACAAATATGTTTCTCCTGGATTAGTTTGTTCACATAATCATTTTTATTCCATACTTGCTCGAGGAATTTTATCAAAAATAAAACCTTCAAAAAATTTTATAGGCGTCTTAAAAAATCTTTGGTGGAAATTAGACAAAGCGATTGATAAAGATATTCTTTATTATAGCGGACTAATCGGCGCTCTCGAATCTATCAAAGCAGGAACAACATCGGTGATAGATCATAATTCTTCACCATCTTTCATAAAAGGCTCTCTCAAAGTTCTTCGTAGTAGTTTTGAAAAAACTGGATTGCGTGGAATCTTATGCTATGAGATAACAGACCGAAACGGTAAAGCTGGGGCACTAAATGGAATTGAAGAATCAGTAGACTTTATAAATGAAATATGGCAAAATAATTCAAAGCAAAATTTAATTGAAGCCGCAATCGGTGCTCATGCCGCATTCACTTTAAAAGATGAAACTCTTTCCTTGATTTCTGATTTAGTTAATGAAAGTGGAAAAGGAATTCATATTCACACAGCAGAAGATAAGTTTGATGAAGTATATTCAATAAAAAAGTTTGGTAAGTCAGTAATCAAACGTTTAAACGATTTTAATTTATTGAACGATAAATCAATACTTGTCCACGGCGTTCATCTTTCCTCAGATGAAATAAAAGTAATAAATGAAAGCGAATCATTTTTAGTTCATAATCCACGATCAAACATGAATAACAGAATTGAATATATGAATAAATTAATCCAATTAAAAAATATTGCGATTGGAACTGATGGAATTGGTTCAAATATGTTTGAGGAATTAAAATTTGCTTACTTTAAAAACAATGATGAAAAATTAAAATTATCACCAGATAATTTTTTAAAATATCTATATAATGGGAATACAATTCTAAAAAGATATTTTAATAATAATTTTGGAAA
>DAIEML010000199.1 GCA_027349615.1 Ignavibacteriales bacterium
CCATATATAAATAGTTATAGAGCCTAGTTCGTTAACCGTGTATATAACGAAATTGCCTATTTTTTCAAACGGACTCAGCAGTTTAATTATTATATTCATAATTTGCGGAAAAACGCTTTTTTATTTTAAATATTTTTATGGTAAAATTTAAAAATAATCTTTAATTTTAGAACGAATTTTTAAAATAAATGGGGTTCTGATGATCCTGCTACAAAATTGCTCTTTTATTGCCAGCTTAGACAACAACGTAAATTACAATAATTCTGATATTCTAATTGACAAGAATAAAATTGTTCAAATTGGTAAAAATTTAATAAAAGAAATTAAATCAAAAGATGAACTTAAAAATATTGATTGTTCAAATTGCATAGTAATTCCAGGATTAATAAATACACATCACCATTTTTTCCAAACCTTAACAAGAAATTTGAAAGCTGTTCAAAACGCTAAGTTATTTGAGTGGCTAGTTTATCTTTATGAAATTTGGAAAAATATAGATGAAGAAGCAGTTTACTATTCTTCACTTGTTGCCATAGGGGAATTGTTAAAAACCGGCTGTACTCTTTCAACTGACCATCATTATCTTTATCCTCAAAGTTTCAAAGGCGATTTGATGGGAATTCAATTTGACGCTGCTAAGAAATTGGGAATGCGTTTTTCTCCGACGAGAGGTTCAATGTCCCTAAGCAAAAAGAATGGCGGCTTACCACCGGATTCAGTTGTTCAAACTGAAGATGAAATACTAAAAGACAGCTTAAGAGTTATTGAAAAATATCATGACTCATCACACGACTCGATGCAAAAAATTGTTCTTGCACCATGCTCTCCTTTTTCTGTTACAAAAGAAAACATGAAGGAGACCGCAAAGCTTGCTCGAAATTATGGCGTTCGCATTCATACACATTTAGCCGAAACAAAAGATGAAGAAGAATTTTGTATTGAACAATTTGGAAAAAATCCTTTGGCATTAATGGAGGAAGTAGATTTTGTAGGTGAAGATGTTTTTTTCGCCCACGGAATTTTTTTCAATGATGATGAGCTTAAAGTTTTGAGAGAAACAAATACATCAGTTGTTCATTGCCCATCATCCAACATGCGATTGGGCTCTGGAATTGCAAGAGTTCGCGAGATGATTGACATAGGAGTTAATGTCAGTATCGGGGTTGATGGTTCTGCTTCAAATGATACATCAGATATGCTCGGCGAATTGAGAAATGCTTTACTACTTCAAAGAGTTAAATACGGGTCAAATGGTTTGAATGTCAACGAAGTATTTAAATTGGGAATCGAAAACGGTGCAAACGTTTTGAATTACAAAAAACTTGGAAAGATAAAAGAAGGCTGGCTCGCTGATCTTGCGGTTTTCAATTTGAATAAACTTGAATATACTGGTAGTTTATCTGATCCACTAGCCGCACTGTTGTTTTCGGGAATCAGTCATCAAACAGAATATACAATTGTAAATGGGAAAGTTGTTGTTGAAAAAGGAAAGCTAATCGGTGAAGATGAAGATTTGATTATCAAAAAAGGAAATGAAATTGCAAATAATCTTTTAACAAAATAAAAATATATGCTTTCAGAAAATTTAAAATGGTACTTCCCTTCCAGCATTCCGCGAGCTGTAAAATTAATTCAAAAACCGGGAGTTTTACTTCATGCCGGCGGAACAAGAATCTTAAAAACACAATCAAAAAATATTTTAGGCTTAGTTGATATTGGTAATTTAAAGTTGAATTACATAAAGCCTAAAAACAATTTATTTCACATTGGCGCCGCAGTTACTTTCAATGAAGTTATAAAATATTCAAAAGAGAATAATTGTTTGAAGATCCTTGGTGTTGCCCTTTCACAAGCGGCTTCTACTCCTCTTAGAAATAGAATAACTATTGGCGGATCTTTAAAAGATTTTCCTTTGTGGAGCAATTTGTATGCGCCATTAATAGCACTTGATGCAAAAGTTGATCTTAAAGGAAGTAAATCTGGAATATATTCACTTGAAGAATATGTGACTGAAGGAATTATCAAATCAAAGCATATCATCAAAGAAATAATAATTCCAGAAAGCGCAGGCCTTATTTGGAAAGTTAAAAGATTTGCTTTATTAAAATTCGAATACCCGCTTTTTAATATTGCAATTACTTTTACGTTGAAGGAAAAAATAATTGAAGATTCTAGATTAGTAATAACCGGTGTGAAAAATAGATTTAAAAGATTTAGGAAAGCTGAGAAATTTTTAACTGGCAAAATTTTATCTCAAAATCTTCCTAATGATATTGATAAATTCATCAAGCCCAAATTTATCTCCGATTATAAATATTCTGCATCATACAAAGAAAAAATTGCAAAAGTTTACTTCAATGATTTATTATCAGAAATTATTAATGAGAACTTATGAAAGTCAGCTTTAATATAAATAATCAGGATCGTGATATTGAATTAAATCCGAATCATACACTTCTTACTGTTCTCCGCAATAACGGTTTTACAGAAGTAAAATGCGGCTGCAATGAAGGTGAATGCGGAGCCTGCCTAGTTCTTCTCGATGATAAGGCAATTAATTCATGTCAAGTTTTAGCAATGAGTGTTCAAAATAGAAAAATTAAAACCGTTAAAGGAATCGGCACAATTCACAATCCGCATTTAGTTCAAAAAATTTTTGCCGGCACTGGAGCTGATCAATGCGGTTTTTGTTCGCCTGGAATGATTGTTGCTTCTTACAGTTTGCTTAAAGAAAATTCATCTCCAACCGATTCAGAAATCGTTGAAGGTTTAGACGGGAATTTATGTAGATGCACTGGATATGTAAAAATTATTGAAGCTGTAAGAAGATCATCGAGCGTTCTTCTTGAAAATAATATTGAAGCGGAGTAGAAATGTTCAAGTACATTAAAAAACCGATTGAAAAAATTGACGGCTTAGCTTTAGTCACCGGAAACGAAAAATATACTGATGATTTTCCTTTTGATAACATGCTACATGTTTCTGTTCTTCATTCCGGATTTGCTCACGCAAAGATTGAAGATATTGATGAATCAGCCGCACTAAGAATGCCTGGCGTTGTTGATGTTCTTTCATATAAAAATGTAAAGCAGATTTTATACACAACTGCAGGACAAGGTTATCCTGAGCCATCGCCGTACGATACAGTTTTATTTGGAAATGTAATGAGGTTTTTGGGCGATAATGTTTGCGCTGTTGCAGCCGAAACAAAAGAAATTGCAGATGCAGCATTAAAAAAAATAAAAGTCAGCTATAAAAGATTAAAACCGCTTTTGGATTTTGAAAAATCTGAAAATTCAAAAATTATAATTCATAAAGATGACGGAGCTTTTCCAAAAATTCCGGTTTACTATGACGCCTCCAAAAACCTTGCTTCAAAAGTTGAAGCCGAAGTCGGAAATTTCG
>DAIEML010000019.1 GCA_027349615.1 Ignavibacteriales bacterium
TAGGAAGGAAGCCTTTGGAATAAGGGATCACAAAGACTCAGTTGATAAAATATCAATAACACGGCCTAACAAAGAATTTGTAAAAATAAAATCCGCAAAAGATTTACAAACATTGAATATTGATGATTTAGATGTTCATCAGCTTAGGCACCTTGCTAGAAGTATTGAAGGATTTCCAATCCAAGGCAGAGAAATTTCCAGAGCTAATAGAAAAGAATTAGTTGAACATTTTAAAAGTTTAATTTAACTCATTCTATAAATTTAAAATTTATATAATCTTTTTTGCATAACTTAACTCCACAAGCGTGGAGTTTTTTTATTTTTCTTTTATATTTGAAGCATGAAGAAAAATTTCCATATAATAATAATATCATTTTTATTCTCAGTTATTTTATGGGTCTCCATTTCGCTTTCTAACGATTTTTACGCCACTTTTGAATTTCCAGTAAAGTTAATTGATTTTCCTGAGGGTTATACAACTGGTTCGTTATCTCAACAAAAAATTTCTGTGAAAGTAAAAGGAAAAGGATGGAAACTTATTAGCGTCATATTATCTTCAGAAGCAAACTACGTAATTCCTGTAGGGAAAAAAATTGGGAAGCGATCAATAAATCTTTATAATTTTCTGGTTGAAAACCAATGGTTGACCTCTGATAATGAAGTAATTAATATTTCTCCCGATACTCTTTCTTTTTTTGTTGAAAAAATTTCTTATAAAAAATTACCAGTTAAGCCTGAACTAAATTTAAATTTTAAAGATGGATACGGGCTTGCTTCAAAAATAATAGTAGAACCAGATTCAGTAGTAGTATTTGGGCCAACTAGTTATCTTAATAGCTTGGATTATATTCCAACAGAAAATATTGATTATAGTAATCTCAATAGCAAAAGGACAGAAATCATTCCATTAAAAAATATTTTTGGAATGAGATACGCCCATAAAAATGTAAATGTAACTCTTGATATTCAGAAAATTGTTGATAAAAATATTGTTAATGTCCTGGTTAAAATTTTAGATGTTCCAAGAGATAGAAATGTGCTGCTCTTACCAAATAGAATTAATATTGGAGTTCGCGGTGGAATTGATGTCCTTGGAAAATTAGACACAAGTGAAGTAAATGCTTTTGTAAATTACAGAGAAGTTGTGTTAGATACATTAGGCAGCGTTCCACCTCATGTTGAACTACCTGAAAACACAACTTTGTTATATTTTAAACCCGAGCGCTTAAAATATATAATTAAAAAATTTTGAAATAAATTTTTGTAAACTTTTTAAGCTGACTTGCACAGATAAATTGAAAATATTTTATAAAATAGATTACACAATACAAAAAAATGTTTATATCTTTTGAAGGAATCGACTTTAGTGGAAAATCTACTCAAGTAGAGTTATTAAAAAATTATCTATTAGCTCAAAATAAAAATGTGGAAATAATTAGAGAACCTGGCGGAACAGAGATTTCTGAACTTGTTCGCTCAATTCTACTCGATAAATCTCACAACAAAATGTTTATGGAGACGGAAATTTTTTTATTTTCTGCCAGCCGTGCGCAATTAGTTAGAGAAAAAATTCGTCCTTATATAGAAAAAGGAATTTATGTAATTTCGGACCGCTTTCATGATTCTACAACTGCATATCAAGGATTTGGAAGAGGAATTAATTTAGATTCTGTAGCGCACATCAATAAACTTGCTGTGGGCAGCACAATACCTGATATCACTTTTTTTATTGATATTCCAGTTGAAGAAGCTGAAAAAAGAAAAAGTATTAGACAAAATTTAGAATTAGATAGAATTGAAATTTCCAATCTTGATTTTTATAAAAGAGTTAGAGAAGGATACTTATTCTTGGCGAATAATGAAAAGCGATTCAAAGCAATTGATGGCACATTAAATGAGAAAGAAATTCATAAATTAATTATAAAAGAGTTGAAAGAATTTGAAAGCAAGGTGAATGTATGATCAGAAAAAATCTTTCTAAGTTAATCTTAGCAGGTTTTGTAATAATAATCTTTTCTGGATTTTTTACCGGCGAGAACGATATCTATTTCCAAATAAATAAGAATATAGATCTCTTTGGTAGAATTTATAAGGAAGTAACTTTTAATTATGTAGATAAAATTGATCCAGAAGAATTTATGCGTGCTGGGATTAGAGGAATGCTTGGTTCGCTGGATCCTTACACAATTTTTATTGATGAAAATAAAAAAGAAGATTTTGATCTTATTACAAACGGTAAATACGGTGGCGTTGGAATATCGATTGGAGTTAGAGGAAATAAAGTTACTATCATTGAAGTAATGGATGGATACTCAGCTCAAAAGCAAGGTTTAAGAGTTGGTGATGTCCTGGTTGAAGCAGCTGGACAAAAGATTACTCCGGAAAATGTTGATGATATTTCATCTTTGGTTAAAGGAAAACCAGGGAGTATTGTTAATTTGAAAGTACTAAGAAATGGAGATAAAGATACACTAAGTTTGAATCTTGTTAGAGAAGAAATAAAAGTAAAAAGCTTGGCTTATTATGGTTTCTATCCGCCGAATAGTAATAATGTTTATCTTAAAGTAACCAGCTTCAGCAGATCTGCAAGTGATGAAGTGTTAAAAGCTTTAAAAGAACTTAAATCGAAAAGAGAAATAAAATCAGTCGTGCTAGATCTTCGTAATAACCCTGGCGGCCTTTTAGATGTAGCAGTTAATATTTGTGAAAATTTCTTACCTAAAAATTCTTTGGTTGTTTCAACTAAAGGAAGAGATGAAGCAAGTAAGAAAAGTTATTATTCAGACCAAGAACCTTTGTTGGGTAATGCTAGGTTAGCAGTATTAATAAATGGTAATTCAGCATCTGCATCTGAAATTGTTTCTGGCGCAATTCAAGATCACGATAGAGGTGTTTTGATTGGGACTAAATCATTTGGAAAAGGTTTAGTACAAACTATTACTCCGCTGGATTATAATACCTCAATCAAAATTACTACTGCCAAGTATTATACGCCAAGCGGAAGATGTATTCAAAAGATTGATTATGCGGCAAACAATAAAGCAGTATCCGAAATCGATACTGTTATAAAATCTTCATTCCTTACTGATCATAAAAGAATTGTATTCAGCGCCGGTGGTATTACACCAGATTCAACCGTAAAAGAAATTTCAGAAGGCGATATTGTAAATGATCTTTTAGCAAAGGGAATGTTTTTCCAATTTGCTGATCATTATTATTATTTAAATCCTAATGAGAATTTTAGTTCATTGAATAATGAAACTTTATTTGATGATTTTCAAAAATATCTTAGTGAACAGAAATATAAATTTCATTCTCTTGCTGAAGAACAGATAAATCATTTGCTTGCAGAAGTTAATAATAGAAAAACTGATAAAAACATTTCTGAAGGATTATCTAAAATTAAAACAGAATTTGAAAGACTTGGTAATAGCGAATTAAAAATTTATAAGAACGAAGTTATCAATGAAATAAAAGCTGAACTTGCCTCACGATATATTGGCATTGATGGTAAGGTCCAAGAAGAATTATCAAATGATATTCAATTCCAAACCGCACTAAAAATTATTGCAGATACTTTAACCTATAATAAATTGTTAAATATTAATTGAGCTTTATCGTAATTTCGATTTTATTTTTTATAACTGGGCTATTTACTGGAATATTAGCAGGTATGCTTGGAATTGGCGGGGGATTAATCTTTGTTCCAATTCTTTATTTGCTTCTTCCATTTACTCCAATTGATAAAGCACAAATATCGTATATCGCAATCGGGACATCTTTATTTTCGGCAGCAATTACTTCAATTAGCTCCGGTGCCAACCATTATTTAGCAAAAAATGTTGAGAAGAGAAAAGCATTATTCCTAGCAATCGGAAGTGTCATTTCTTCCATTATCGCTTCGTTCCTTGTAATAAAGGTAGAACCATTTTATCTAAAATTAATATTTGGATTAGTTTTTGTAATCATCTCTGTCAAAATGTTTTCTGAGCGGAATAGCAAGAACAAGAAACAAATTAAAGATACGATAATTCTTCACGAATATTTTGCAATTTTCTTTGGATTCTTAATCGGAATTTTTGCTGCATTTACTGGTTTAGGCGGAGGAATTTTGTTTGTTCCGGTTTTAACTTTTTTATTTGGAGTAAATATTAAAAAAGCTATTGGAACTTCTTCGTTAGTAATTAGCATTACTGGAGTCGCAGCAGCGTCAGCTTATGCAACTCATATTCCTAAAGGTTCAATCGCTCCTTTTCAATTTGGATATATTTATTTTGTTGCAGGGTTGCCATTGTCAATAGGCGCTGCAATTGGTGCGATTAAAGGAGTGAAGATTGTACTTGGTTCGTCATCAGAAAAAATAAAAAAAATATTTTCTATCCTTTTAGTATTAATTGTTGTTAAGATTTTACTAGGAATATAAAGTTCATTTAGTTTCTTTCACTTTAGGAAAATTTAACTATTTTAAATAAAAAAATATTTCATATATTCACACCTTCAATTCAGCAAATCATTTAAAAGTATTATTTAGTTATGAATCCTTGGCGCGTATTAAAAGACTTGCCTAAAAATATGTGGACGCTTTTTGCTGCCACTCTTATTAACCGTTCAGGTACAATGGTTCTTCCTTTTCTTGCGGTTTATTTAACTCAAAAAGTTGGTATATCGCCAGCAAAAGCCGGATTAGTTTTAACGTTTTACGGATTGGGTGCATTATTCACCTCGCCGATTATTGGAAGAGTTAGTGATAGAATTGGTGCATTAAGAATTATGAAATTTTCATTAATAATTTCTGGAATTGTAATGTTCGCTTATTCATTTTTCCAAAATTATTATATGATTATTGCTATTACATTCATAATGTCAATAATAAGTGAAGCTTTTCGTCCAGCAAATCTTTCTTTGATTTCAGAAATTGTTAACCCAAATCAGCGGCGCCCCGCTTATGCCTTAAATCGGTTAGCAATAAATATCGGGATGAGCATTGGTCCGGTAGTTGGAGGATTTTTAGCGCTTATAAATTTCCATATTTTATTTTATGTAGATGGAATTACTTCAATATTGGCCGGATTGTTTTTAATTTTTAATTATAAGGAAGAAAAACTAACTCATATAAAAGATAAAAGGACTTATGCAAATGTTACAGCCAGTATTAAAAAGCAAAACATATTTTTTGACAGCAGACTTTTATATTTTCTTTTAGCGTTACTTCCAATAGTTATGGTTTATTTTCAACATCAAGCGGCTATGCCGGTATTTTTAGTCCAAGAACTTCACTTTTCTGCGGCAACTTATGGAATTTTATTTACTATAAATACTGTATTAATAATTTTAGTTGAAGTCCCGTTAAATAATTCTTTAACTCATTGGTCTGATAAAAAACTTTTATCGATTGGATCTATATTATGTGGAATTGGTTTTGGCGCAATGGCTTTTACAAAAGATATTTATAGTATTGCATTAAGCATTGTTATTTGGACATTCGCCGAAATGATTATTTTCCCAACAAGTTCTGCATACATGTCTGAGATCGCACCTAAAGATCGAAGAGGTGAATACATGGGCATTTATCAATCTGGATTTAATTTAGCTTATACTATTGGTCCTTGGTTAGGCACAGCTGTTCTTGAAAATTTTGGTTCTACAACATTATGGATTGGTACTTTTTTCTTCGGAGTAATTTCAGCCATTTTAATGTTGGGATTAAAACCAAAACCAGATCTGGTTGAAGGTAATATTTGAATTATAAATTTTAGTCGATTCATTTTCTAATTAATGAATTCTTTATTTTCGCAAAAGCATTTTTTACTTTTTAAAAGTAAAATTGATGAGTAATAATCTCTCTTCATTTTAAAAAAATAATATGTGTAAATTTAACACGAATTTTTTTCATCTCTTTTAAAACACTTTTAAAATAATAGATTAAGAGAATTAAGCCTGAAAGAAAAATCAACCAGGCGTTTCTCATATGTCTCCAGGCACTTTAACAAATCTGTATTAAACAAAAAATTGTTAAAACTTGTCAAATTGCATCAACGATTGGATGGCACGATTTTGCATTACAATTCTGTAAGATTTTTGAATAAAAACAATATTCACTGAAAATTTTTCAGATGGAAATAAAGATTTTTTAACAATCAATTATATAAGGTGCATTATGAAATTATTTACGAGAATTATGTTTATTGCAGGTATTTTCCTGATGCTTGCAGTTCAAAGTTTTTCACAGCCAAATCCTCCAACAAATTTAACTGCTATTCAATCAAGTTGGCAGAATTATTTATTTGTAAAACTTGATTGGCATGGTTCTCAAACTGGGCCGATGATGAATAGTTCAGAATATAATATTTATAGAAAAGACGGCGCAATTGCCGATACTGGAAATTTTCATCGAATCGCTGAACGTATTCCAATGACAAGCTGGATTGATAAATTTATTCACAGAGGAAATACTTATTCATATTATGTAACGGCTGTTGATAGATCTGGAGAAAGTAAAGGTTCTGATACAGTTGAAGTTACTATTGATTCGAGTGTTGTAAGAGCAATAATAACCGGAACTTTAAAGAATAGTGTAAATAGCTCGGCAATAATCCATGGAAGAATTGCTTTCATTCCAGTATTTGGTTTTGGTATGACAATGACTTTCACTGATAGCACCGGGAATTTTTCAACTCATCTTTATCCTGGAACTTATTTAATGTATGCTTCTGCCGATGGTTACTTCCCGGTATTTTATAATAATGTTTCGTTTATTAGGAATGCTGCAAGAATTACGGTCAAGTCAGGTGATAGTTTAGATTTTAATTTAACTCTGCTGCCTCATACTCCTCCAATAAAATATGTTTTAAGCGGAACTGTAACTGACACTTTAGGAAACGGATTAAGATCTTGGATAGAAGTTTATAATGTATCACATAATTCTTATACAAGAAGATTTTTCCACACAGTTACAGACAGCGCGGGAAAATATTCTCTCAATGTTATTGGCGGAGATACAATTATAGTTTATGCTCATTCATTCAATCATGATTATATCCCACAATTTTATAATGGAAAATCTAATTTTCTAACCGCAGATAGAATTGCTGTTGCTGGTGATACTAGTGGAATTAATTTTATTCTAATGCATAAGCCGATTTATAACAATGGAATAAGTGGAATAGTAATGAATAGCGATAGTGTTGGTGTTCCTGCGATTATTCATGCTATTAGAAAAGGTGATTTTGATGATCGCCATAAATATTCTACAATGACAGATTCTCTTGGCAATTATACTTTTGCTCATTTAATTCCAGGTGATTATATATTACTTGCAATTCCACAGAATGGATATAAACCAACTTATTTTAAATACGACGGAACACAAACAATGAAATGGACAGATGCTGATTCAGTGGTTGTTTCAACTTCCGGAGTTGTGAGTGGAATTAATTTTACAGTAAATGCTTTAGGAGATTCAGGAATGGTTTCGGTGAATGGATCAGTAAATGATAATTCTGGAAACCCGGTGGTTGGTGCATTTGTATATGCACAAGATGAAAATCAAAATATTTATTCATTTGGTGTAACGGATCAAAACGGTAATTATACAATTATGGGTCTTGTACCAGGTAATTATTCAGTATCATCTTCATCATACGGTTACAGTGATGCTCAAACTAGCAACATTTCACTTGATTATAGTACAAATTATTCAACTTCAACTTCATTTACTTTAACACCTCAAACAGTTACTGAAGTAAGTACAAATAATAATCCAAGTGAAATTAAATCATTCGAGTTAAATCAGAATTATCCGAATCCATTTAATCCTTCTACAATTATAAACTATACTGTTCCAGTAGAAAGTAAAGTTGTATTAAAGGTATATAATATTCTTGGAAAAGAAGTAGCAACTTTAGTAAATGATGTAAAACAGGCTGGAAGTTATAATATTACTTTTAATGCTAGTAAATTAGCAAGCGGAGTATATTTCTACCAATTAAGTGCTGGCAATTTCGTCTCAACTAAAAAGCTTATCTTGATGAAATAGTTTAAGATAAATTTAACATTAAAAGAGCCGTCATTAATAGTGACGGCTTTTTTATTATCAGTTGAATAAATATTCGAACAAACCGGCACTTCATTAATTACAAATAATTTCTTTTGATATATTCCTCTTATACAAAGTAAACTTTTTATTAAATTTACTTAAATATATAAGCGCACTTAATTCATAATACGAGGTTTACTAAATGATAGTTATTCTTCATCCAAATACTGACGAAAATTCTACAGCTTTCAAAAAAACTTTTAATTATTTAAATAATTTGGGAAATATTAGAACGCAAAAACATATTGTTGAAGGAAAATATCAAAAGCTAACAGAAATCTATTTATTTGGTGATACTGCCGCTTTGAATAAAGAAGAAATTGAATCTCTACCAGCTGTTGAAAGAGTAGTAAGAATTTCACAAGAGTATAGAATTCTTGGAAGACATAAAGACAGCAAAAGATTAACCGGTTTTGAATATAATGGTGTTCGTTTTGATCAAGATAATCTTCATGTATTTGCAGGACTTTGTGCAGTTGACACAAAAGAACATGTTGAACAAATGATGAAAGCATTAAAAGAGAGTGATCAGATTTGCACAAGGATGGGCGCGTACAAACCTCGCACAAATCCATATTCATTTCAAGGTCACGGTAAAGATTGTCTTCCTTATGTATTTGAATTAGCTGGAAAATATGGAATCAAAATAGTGGCAATGGAAATTCTTCACGAAAATCATATACAAGAAATATTAGATGCATTAGAAACCACTGGCAATCCAACTGGTGTAATGCTGCAAGTCGGAACAAGAAACACTCAAAACTTTGAATTATTAAAAGCAATCGGCAGACAAAATGAATTTCCAATTTTATTAAAAAGAGGTTTTGGAATTACACTAAATGAATCATTAAATGCTGCAGAATATTTAGCAAGTGAAGGTAATGCAAAAGTAATTTTTTGTTTAAGAGGAATGAAAACCTCGTTCTCTGAACCACATAGAAATATGGTTGATTTTAGTTTGGTGCCAGCAATTAAAAGATTAACAAGAATGCCCGTTTGTATCGATCCTTCGCATTCAGTCGGATCTCGCGAATCATCACCGGATGGAATTCTCGATATTTTTCATGCAACTGCTCAAGGCGTTATTTCTGGTGCAAATATGATTTTGGTAGATTTTCATCCTGACCCGGTTAAAGCATTAGTGGATGGTCCGCAAGCACTTCATTTAAAAGAATTAAGTAAGTTTTTAGAAGATGTGAAAATTACTCGCGAAGCATATGAAAAGAGGAAGAATTTGATGAAGGAGAGCAAGGCAGTTAAATAAAACTATTTTCAGTAATAGCAAAATCAGTTGAAATTTTTTAGATTTAATAACCCTAATAAACTTTTCTATAATATTTTCGATAACAATTATAGTGTATTCTGTATAAGAAGGCAGAATATTTTTTAGATCTAATAAATGATTGGAGTCAGGTTTTGGTAAATATTACCAAAGACAAATATTTTAACTGGTTAGTTGTATTTACATTTCTTGTTTTAATCACTCCGATGTACCCGCAAGTTAATAATTTACTTTCCGGGCATTATACTATAGATAATGGCTTATCCCAAAGTACAGTCAATTGTATTGCTCAAGATAAAATTGGTTTTATGTGGTTTGGAACTCAAGATGGCTTAAATAGATTTGATGGATATAATTTTACAGTTTTTAAAAATATATTTGACGATTCAACTTCGCTTTCCGATAACAGCATACTTTGTCTTTTTGTTGATAAACTTGGTACAATATGGATTGGAACTGAATATGGTGGACTAAATAAGTTTGATTACAATTCTCAAACCTTCACTTCATTCAAGCATGATGCAAACAATTCGAATAGTTTATCTTCAAATAAAATTAATTCAATTGCTGAAGACTTATCTGGTAATCTTTGGATTGCAACGAATGCAGGCTTAGACTTTTTTAATATTAAAAATTTTACTGTCACTCGATTTAACCACAATAACCAAAACAGTAATTCATTATGCTGTGATTCTATTAATGTTGTTTATGTTGATAAGCAAGGGAATATATGGATCGGAACAGAAAACGGGTTAGATAAATTAGATTTAACTAAAAAAATATTCACGCACTTTAAGAATATTCCTCAAGATTTATCTTCAATTTCTTCTAATAAAATCTCGACCATTTCTCAAGGCAGAGATAATGAAATTTATTTTGGAACAGCCGATGCCGGCTTAAATAAATTAAATCTGAAAAGTAAAATATTTATTCATTACAAACACTCAAAAGAAAATAGAAATAGTTTAGGCTCAGATTCAGTTGAAGCTTTATACTCGGATAAAGATGGGACAATTTGGGTTGGTTGTACGACCGGAGGCATAAATGAATTTATTCCTAGCCAAGTTAAATTTTATCATTACAGAAACAATCCTTTTGATCCCAATAATATTGAGGATGAAGAAGTTCTATCAATATTTCAAGACGTAGAAGGAAACATCTGGATTGGAAGCTTTGTTGCTGGAGTTTATAAGCTAAACAAAAATATTGGATTGTTTGGCAAAGTAAGTAAACAATTTAATGATCCAAATGGTTTGAATGATAATGATATTAATGCATTTTCTGAAGATTTGAATGGAAATATTTTAATTGGAACTAATGCAAGCGGTTTAAATATTTTGAATAGAAAAACTGGTCAATATTCTCATTTGATGAAAAGTAAATCCGAAAATAGTTTGAGTAATAATTCTGTAGTATCGTTGTTTGTTGATAACAAAGGAATTTTTTGGATTGGAACAATCACTGGTTTAGATAGATATGATCCGAGAAATAATAATTTTAAACATTATAAACACGAAATAAATAATTCAAATTCACTTGGATACCCATATGTTAATTCAATAATTTCTGATAATTCCGGTAACTTATGGATTGGGCTTTGGGGCGGCGGAATTGATAAATTAGGTTCTTCTGATAAATTCACACATTTTAAACACGATCCTAAAAATAATAATAGCTTATGCGATGATAATGTTTCAATTTTATATTTAGATCAAAGAGGAAATATTTGGATTGGAACTAATAAAGGGCTGGATTGTTTTAATCCAATTACAAAAAATTTTATTCATTACACACATAATATTCGAGACAAAAACAGTATAAACCAAAATGTAATTTATTCTATTTACGAATTTCCAAATGATAAAGATCAATGTTTATGGATTGGAACTGAAGGCGGCGGTTTGAATCGATTGGATATGAAAACTGGAAAGTTTGTATATTATACCGAGAATGATGGATTAATAAATAACCAAGTTTACGGTGTACTTGGTGATAATAATGGTAATTTGTGGCTAAGTACAAATAAAGGACTTTCAAAATTTAATCCAACCACAAAACGATTTAAAAATTATGATCAAAGTTTTGGCTTACAAAGTAATGAATTTAACCAAGATGCATTTTATCAAAGTAAAGATGGAGAAATGTTTTTCGGAGGCATTAAGGGATTTAATATGTTTTATCCGGAAAATATAAAATTGAATAATTTTAAACCGCCGGTTGTTATAACTTCATTAAAAGCATTTAATAAAGATGTCTTAATATCTAAACCAATTTTTCTTACAAAAAATTTATCTCTTTCTTATAAGGATTATGAATTAACATTTTCATTTGCATCCTTAAGTTTTGCGTATCCAAATAACAATAAGTTTGCTTATAAACTTGAAGGTTTTGATAAAGACTGGATTGATTTAGGAAAAAATAATACGGTAACATTTTCAAATCTTGGTGCCGGTAAATATACTTTACATGTTAAAGCAACAAATAATGATGGTGTTTGGAATGAGGCTGGAACATCATTAGTATTGATTATAAATCCGCCATTTTGGTTAACATGGTGGTTTAAGATTTTATTTTCCGTATTTATAATTTCTTTTTTAGTAATTCTTTTTAGAATGAGAATTAGAAAAATTCGAAATCAAAACAAAAAACTTGAAGCGATTATTTCTGAACGAACAAATGAGCTGCAACTAAAGACTAAAGAACTAGTTAAATTCAACAAACTTCAAAGTGAAATTTTAGAGCAGTTATCGAAGTCTGAAATTGAACTAAAGGAACTTAACGCTGCAAAAGATAAATATTTCTCTATTTTAGCTCACGATCTAAGAAGTCCATTTAATAGTCTTGTTGGATTCTCAGATTTACTTGAAAATGAATTTGAAAATTTAGATAAAGAAGAGATTAAAAAATCAGCTAGAAATATAAATCTTTCTGCAAAAAATTTATTAAAGCTAATTAATAATTTACTTGAATGGTCAATGTTTCAAGCAGGAAAAATGGAATTTAAACCAGAAAAAGATGATCTGCGTAAAACCGTTGAAGAAGTTATTAATATTATCCAAGGAAATGCAATCCAAAAATCAATTAATATTAAAAATAATATTAAAGAAGGAACAAATGTTTGGGCGGATAATTTTATGCTGCATTCAATTTTCCAAAACCTGATTTCGAATTCTATAAAATTTACAGAAAGAGGAGGTTCTATTGAAATTTCTTCGGCTGAAATTGACGGCTTTATCAAAATATGCGTTAGCGATACCGGCATTGGTATAAATGAGGATGATATAACTAAAATTTTTGATATCAAAAAATCTCATTCTACAAAAGGTACGGATAATGAATCTGGAACTGGTTTAGGACTAAATCTTTGTAAAGAATTAATTAAAAAACACGGCGGAGAAATTTTCGTTGAAAGCAAAAAGGGAGTTGGGACAAAATTTATATTTACACTTCCACAAAATCATTAAACTAATGAATTATTAATTGAAACTAATTTTAATGTGCTTGGAATCCTTTCAAAATAATTTTCATCTTATTTTCAGTTAATTATTGTCAATAGAAATTTTCGGAGAAGAAAATGAAAATGAATGCTAAAAAAGATATAAGAAAATACATCGGACTTGGAGTAATTGTTTTACTTGCATTGTTTTATTTCTTAGTTTTTAATAAAAGCAAAGAAGATTCTCTTAAATGGTATGATAATTTAGAACAAGCTGAGGTTGTAGCTCAAAAAGAAGGAAAACCAATATTAATCAATTTTACTGGTTCAGATTGGTGTGTATGGTGCAAAAGATTAAGATCAGAAGTATTTTCACAAGACGATTTTATAAATTATGCGAAAGATAATTTGGTTTTAGTAAAAATTGATTTTCCAGAAAAGATTCAGCAGACTGAAGCTGTAAAATTTTATAATAATCAATTAGCACAAAGATTTAATGTCCAAGGTTTTCCAACAATTGTAATTTTGAATAGTAATGGTAGCTTACTTGGTACAACCGGTTATCAGCAGGGCGGAGCCGAAGCTTATGTAGAGCATATAAAATCTTACTTATGATTTAAATATCTAAAATATTGAATTGGGGACTTTATTTTTCTAGCTTGTTAAGACTTCAAATACTTTTATCAATTCACAAAATTATTCCTTAATTTTATTTTCAAAATTAATTATAAAAAATCGGGATAATCAAATGAAGTTAAAAATTGTTGCTGCATTAGTAATATTTTCTTCTCTAAGTGTATTTTCACAATCAACTAATAAATTAAGAGAAATAATTGGATCAGCATATCTTGAAAACAAATCTTATAATTTACTTGAGAGATTATGTGATGAAGCTGGCGGCAGAGTTATTGGATCTGAGGTTAACGAAAAAGCTATGTCAATTATGAAGGATGAATTAAAGAATATAGGATATGAAGCTAAGTTTGAAAAATTTTCAATCCCAGGTTGGGTAAGAGGAAATGATCAAGTAATAATGAAAACTCCAACAGAAAGAAAACTTCAAGCAGTTGCACTTGGTTATGTAAATAAAACTCCCGCTTTTAAAGCGAATGTTGTTTATGCTAAATATGGGTTAGAAGAAAATTATAAAAATTTAAATGTAAATGACAAAATTGTTTTAGTAACGCAAGAGGCGCCTCCGGGGAAAGAACAATTGCTACGTTACCAAGCATTAGATATAGCAGCTAAGCACGGTGCAAAAGCAATACTTTATATTAATGATCGGTCCGGATTTCTTAATCTTGCGGGTATGGGAAATTTCCAGGGTAACGCAACAAAGATTCCTGCTTTCAGTCTTACTTTTGAAGAAGGTAAATGGCTTGAAAGATTAATTGAAAGAAACATGCCGGTGACAATTGAGATTGCAACAAATTCATATTGCAAAGAAATTAATTCGGCAAACATAATTGCTACACTTGAAGGAAAAGTAAAATCAAAAATTGTAATCGGAGCGCATTTTGATTCTTGGGATCTTGGCCAAGGTGCTGTTGATAATGGTGTCGGAACTGCGATTCTTTTTGATGTTGCTAGACTTTTAAAATCTTTCAGCCCGAATAATTATTACAGCATTGAGTTTGTTTGGTTCAACGGTGAAGAATTTGGTTTATGGGGCTCAAAAAAATTTGTTGAAATACATAAGCAAGACAGCATTATTGCAATGATCAACATGGACATGACTGGAACTCCAACTGGATTTAATGTAATGGGCTTCGATGAATTTATTCCATTTTTTGAAAACGTAAAAAATCAATTGAATGGTTTTAACTTAAATTCTGGAGTTATAAGCTCACCTGGAACAAACAGCGATCATATGTATTTTATGTTTGACGGAATACCTACATTTGAAATTCAAGCTCATCTTGATGAAAGCATGTATAGGTTTTATCATGAACGTGGAGATACTTTTGATAAAGTTAATGAAAAATATTTATCGGACGCATCCGCAGTTATAAGTGTATTAGTTGAACAACTTTCTAATGCAGTCAAATTAAATTTTAAGAGAAAAACTTCTCATGAAATGGTTGAACTATTTAAACATTATGAACTTGATAAGCGACTAAAAAATCAAGGTGAATGGATTTATAAAGAAAATTAAATTGGTGTAGAATTCAGATAATGATTAAGCGAAACATTTTTAGAAATATTCCCGAAAAAATTTCAGATGAAATCTTTGAAAAGATTTTAGAAAATAATAATGTCCGCATTGAAAGAATAATTTCAAAAGGTCATTCTACTCCGAAAGATTTTTGGTATGATCAAGAAGAAAATGAATGGGTGATTTTGCTAAAAGGAAGCGCAGAAATATTATTTAAAAATAATTCGGTAATTATTCATTTAAAGGTAGGAGATTATTTAAATATTAATTCGCACGTTAAGCATCGTGTGGAATATACAGATCCGAATATTGAAACGATTTGGCTCGCAGTTTTTTATTAAAATTAACTAGTTAACTTGCGAACTATTTCAAAGATAAGTGAAGCTGTAATTCCCCAAATTATTCCTTCAGAAGTTTTATAAACAAATATTTGATGTTTCCTTCCTCTCCAAGTTTTTGAATAACGATCAGGAAGCTTTAATTCTTTAACAGGTAGTGTCGAGATCATTTCTCCATTTCTATCAATTTCAGTTGGATTTAACTCTAACCGAACATGGTATTTCTCTGGCTTATTTTTCAAAAAAAATGAAACGGGAATAAAAAATATTTTTTCAACTTCGTTTTTATCAAATTTAATTGAAGAAATATCAGTTAAATTTAAAACACCAAGAAATGAATCAACAGTAACTCCCATTGGCCCAATTAAAGTATCAAGAATACCAACAACAGAAATATTAGTTTTTTCTAAACCTAACTCTTCAATCGTTTCTCTTATTGCGGTGTCTTTAAAAGAAGAATCAATTTCGGGATCAAACTCTCCACCGGGAAAACAAATTTCTCCGCCTTGTCTTATGTTAGCGGCTCTTTTCTCAAATAAAAAATTGTATTCGTTATTTACAAAAACAAGAGGTATTAAAACTGCCGAATTAAAATATTCTTCTTTTCTTAAAATTCCAGGATGAATTGGAAGCTTTGATTTTAGTTTTTCAAGTTCAGATGTATTCATAAAGCATAATATTTTATAATTAATTTAACTAAATATAAATAAACTAAAATTGTTCAACAGCAAAATCTAAAAATGAATTAAATCATTTAGACTGAAAGTACAATTCTCAAAATTCATTTTGTTTTAGTATTTTGGAAAGAAGTAGAAACAGTTCTTAAAAATTTTTATTCAAAGATTTAGAATTATAAATTTGTATTAATAAATAAATTATATCGGGGTTTTACAATGAATCAGAAAAAAAACTTACTTACCTTATCAATACAAGAATTCGTAGAATATTTGAAACAAAATAATATTAGAAAATTTTATTTCGTTTATGATAAAAAACTTAAGAAAATCATTAGTTCGCACAAATTACTAAATTCAATTGCAGACTTTATAAATAAAGATAAAAGGGACTTTAATTTTCATGAAGGAATATTTTTCCAGATAACAAAAAGGTATGATACTCTTCTAAGTGCGTTTGTTCATCGGACAAATCGTGGACAAGCTGCTGGAGGTATTCGTTATTGGAGTTATAATACTTTTGAAGATTTTATTCGCGATGGCAGATCGG